>SPAX01000210.1 GCA_005239475.1 Nitrospira sp.
AGACGAATTCACGGGAGAGGATCAAGATCGTGAGTGTCAGCGCCAGCGTCCGACTTGTCCGCGGCCAGGTGTAGGCGCCGCTGATGATGAAGTTCGCCGTGAAATATCCGCTGAAGAGGAGAACCAGCGGCGCCAGGACGAACCGGACCGTGTCGGAAAAAAAGGCATGCCAGCCCGGACGGGCTTCCACTGGGCTTGATTGTGAGTTGGGATTCACGACCCGACGGCCACCGGAGTCGCTGCCTTCGGCGAAGGTGAAGAAGTGCCCTCTTGGGCGGCACGGCAGATCTTGCACACGCGGGGGCGGGCTTTCAGGAACGAGACTTTGCCGGTAGCCAGGCAGCTGTAATGGACGAACTCTTCGCACAAGGCACAACGAGACCACCCTCCGCTGAAAAACGTCTTGTTGCGGTAGAGCCCTTCCTTGCAGACTGTGCAGTTCCGGGGCTCAATCCCCAAGAGCATCGGCTCCCAGTCCCCGCCGCCTTGTCGGATACTCATGCCTCGGAGTATAGCGAAGCGGTCGCCGGAAAAACAAGGAGCCCGAGAGAAAACCGGGATGGCCGCTAGTCTCCTGTGCTCACGCAACGCGCGGTCTAAGAAGGATGGAGAAGGAGCGGCCAGGTGCCCTTGCTCGCAGGACAGAGGAGGGGATGGAGCCTGATGATCTTCTGTGCTCGCGCAACGCGCGGCCTGAGAAGGCCCTCGTTGGACGCGCGCAGTGGAAGATCAGTCAGCCCCCATCCCTAGAGAGAAACGAGCAAGCGTGGAGGGAACATGTATATCGTTCGATGCGCGCAGTAAAGGGCAGCCTTGGCCACTCCCCTAAAGAGAGGTATAGGGAATTGGAAGACCCTTGTTAGAGGCGCGCAATTGGAGACCAACCAGGCCACCCTCCCTGAAGAATATGAGAGTGGGCAGTCAATGTTATGCTGTGCGCTATTTCGTCAGAGGTTGGACCGCGCTGATAAGTCCTGAAAAATCACCCTCGGTCGGCATCTCGAACAAGCACTGTCCGCCGCTCCGCGATGCCCATACCTGACCGACCACTCGCTTTTCCTCAGCATCGACACCGTCGTACAGATGTTTTCCCTTGTATTCGACCGCGAGCACACGCCCGTCGGTCAGTTGGCAAAGGAAGTCTGGATAAAACCAGTCTGTCGAGGTCTGCAGGCGGAATGACGTGGGCTTGCGAGGGAGGTTTCGAACCCAGAACTGCACTTGCGGCAAACCATCGAGGAACTGCGCGCATCGAAACTCTTCCGTGGTCTGACCATCGGTCGTCTTTTCGGAAAGTTCTCCCGGCTTTGGCCCGAAATAGTGCTTTTGAAATTGAAAGCCCCCTTCATAGACACGGCTCGGCTCATAGCCCATCGTCTTGAAGTTGATCGTGCGCCCTTCGTCAACGGTCAGTGGCGAGTCCGGCAGAAGCAACAACTGAAACGATGCCTTGCGCTCACTCTCTCGGTGATCCTGGATACGTGCTGCAATCTCATCGCGGAGCCGAAAACGATCGAGTGCCAGAGTACTGACGTCCGTCATACCCAACTTCGCCATAAGACCTCGAATAACTTTCCGCATAAACTCCGCCGATTCACCGACGGGAATATCCTGATGATCAATCTCTCGGTCCAACCAGGCGATGAGACTCTCGATCGACCAATCGTGCGCTCCCCCGAGCTGGAGCGTCTGCTGATGCAACGTCCCGACAAAATCTACTTCTGAAGGGTCCTTAATGACAGTTGCCTGTACGTCCCCCTTCGCGCCGACATCCAACACGCCTGCATAGCCGACCGGACGGATGAGAGGGTTGTAGCCTGCTGCCAGCGAGGCATCTTTTTCGCTGAGTTTCCAGGGGTGTTCGATCAGAAACGTGCTCTCGAACTCGTACAGCTTTCCATTTTCAAAGACACAGAGCAGTGGCACGAGAAAATCCAGTTGCCGTTCGTAGGGCGAGGGGACGCGTGTGGCCCCGGTGCCGCCAAATGCCTTCTCCGCCTCCCGCACAAGCGCGACAGCTTCCTCCACCTGCGTCTTGGCTTCGGGGGTCTTGACGCAACTTTTCAACTTCTCGGTGTCGGCATGATCGAGCGGGACCACGATGGTGATCTCGCCTGTCGCGGTGTCGATTCGCACTTTGCCAGCAAGGGCCAATACCTGGATGGGCGCCACAGTCGCATCAATGTCGTCCGGCACTAACATCAAGGTCTGTGGCCGCACACCGAGCGGGAGTGTACCTTGCGGCACCGGAATGATGATTCGCTCGGCCTCCGCTGCCGTGAAGCCGTTATGCTCCAGCGCCTCACGCAATTCCGCAAGTACGTCCGTAATCGAATTCGATACCGAGAAGGCATAGGCGCAGTTGAGATCGGGGTGCCGCTTCGTCTGGGCGAGTGGAAGCCGGAGAATGCGTCCGACAATCTGCTCGATGGCCGTAACCGAGCGTGTCTCCTTGAAGCTGCATAACACGTAGGCAAACGGGCAATCCCATCCCTCCCGCAGCTTTTCGACCGTGATAATCACGCGCACCAGACACTTCGGCGACGAAATATTCTTCACGTCTTTCAGCTCATCGAGCCTGCCGACGGAGATTTTCACTTCGTCTTTCGAAAGACCGAACTCTCGCATCAGCCGGTCACGTAGCGGCTCACAGGCATCGACACGCTCAGCCTGGATCAGGAGAATAGGCCGGATATACTCACTCGTCTGTTGTCCCTCGGCCACAGCGAGCTTTTCGAGATCAGCACGTAGCGTAATCGCCTCCGCCAGCAGTTGGTCACGCTGGCTTGGATGCCGCGTGATAACTCGCAATGGCAGCTTCACCATCTGCGCGGTTTTCAATTCAGCCGCCGAGATGCGATGCAGCACGTTCGATGGAGTCTTTTCCCGTGCCGGTGTCGCCGTAAATTCAACGATGCAGGATGGCGACACATCACCGAGTGTAGAAAAGGATAAGTCGGTTCGCGCGTTGTGCGCTTCGTCCACAATGACGATAGGCCGGCGCAGCCGCAGCATGTTCACGAGCGACGGCTTGGGTTTGCCGTCTGCACCAGGCAGCAGATCGGCCAGGCGATCCAACGGTATGTTGAGCAAATGTTCTGCAAACGCACCGTTCTGGTCGTAGACCTTGCGCCCTGTCGTGTCCTCAACGCGGAACGATTGAATCGTGGACACAATCACCACCGTCTGCCCTTCCACGGTCGCGCGAGACAAACGTAATGCCTCTTCTATAGTCACCACGTCCACCGCACCACATGCCAGTTCCAAGGCGCGGCGATAGGGATGGCGCGGGTCGCGCAAGGCATCGGCAGTCTGATCAAGAATGGTGTTGCTGGGCACGAGCCACAGGACGACTGCATGGTCGGCGCGCATAAAGTCGTGCAAGGCCAACCCCGCGGCATAACAGGCCAACAGCGTCTTGCCGCCTCCGGTGGGCACGCGCAGACACACATACGGCATACGCGACTCCAGCCCTGCAACCGACACGGGGAAATAAGGCATCACTTCCCCATACACGCGCCGTGTCACGGTGCGAAACGCTGTATCAGGATTTCCTGTCTGCGCGGCTACGCGAAAGTATTCGCGCAACGAATCCAACACGCGCTCTTGATAGTCTTTCAGCGTAATCACGGCTTGCCTTTCGACTGGAAGCCAATGCGCCGTTTGGGATGGTCCGGGAGAGGCTGAAGCAGCGGAAGCAACTTCTCGTACAGATCCAACAACGCCGAGTCGTGTTGGAGCAATGTCCGGTCGATTTCGGCCAAGCGCTTCAAAATAGCCTGATTAGCGACAATATGCTCGCGCAGGCGCACGAAGGCCCGCACCACAAAGACGCTCATGTGGATGGCTTGGTCGCTGCGGAGAATGTTCGCGACCATGACGGCGCCATGCTCCGTAAAGGCCCAGGGCAGATAACGTCGTCCACCATGAGAACCGGTCACAATCTGTGACCGGTTCCGGTCGCTCTCAAGAGAATCAGCTGGTTGCGAACTTGAGGTCGCAATTTGCGACCTCAAGTTATTGAATTCAGCGGTTATCAGCTGGAATGCAAAATCGTCTGGGAAACGTTGGCGATTTCTCTTGAACGCCTCGTTGAATCGTTTCGTCGTAACCTCGTACAGCCGGGCCAAATCCGCGTCGAGAATGACGCGCTGATTCCTGATGACAAGGATCAGCGGCTCCAGCGATTCATGGGCAAGAGCGGGGTTTCGAGACGACATCGCTCAACTCACCTTGATCTCGTAGGGCGTCTGCCGAACGAGAATCCTTTCAGCCTGGAGCCGATCTTTCCCCAGCAGGCACCCGGCACAATAGATCACTTTTTGACCGTCGAACTTCGGCAGTTTCGCCAACACTGATCGCGTGAGTACATTCCCCCCGCTCGCGCTCTTATCGCCAAGAATGCCGTTGAACAACAAATAGATCCCGACGCCCCGGCACTCGCCGATGAATGGCGACTTCGTCACACGCTCGCGCGGCAACGGCTCGCCCGTTTCGGTGAAATACACGTGTCGCGCAAGGTCGGCGAAGCTCACAGTCTCGCGAATCTT
>SPAX01000211.1 GCA_005239475.1 Nitrospira sp.
CTCGCCATGCGAAGCGCCCCGGCATCCGGTGCCACCACCACGATCCCTGGGGACAGGTCCTCGCTCAGGTACGTCGATAGCCGCGGCACAGCCGTCAGCGCATCAACGGGGATTCCAAAGAACCCTTCGATCTGCGGGGCATGGAGATCAACCGTCACCAGGTGATGAACCCCCACGGCCTCCAGGACGTCCGCGACCATCCGTCCCATGATCGGCTCGCGCCGTCCATGGCGCTTGTCAGACCGCGCATAGCCCAAATAGGGCACCACTGCCGTAATGCGCGCAGCCGCCGCCCGCCGACAGGCATCCGCCAAGGCCAACAACTCAACGAGATGTTCATTCGCAGGTGGCGAGAGCGGCTGCACGAGAAAGACTTCTTTTCGCCGTACCGACTCCTGCAGCTGGATAGACGTCTCTCCGTCCGGGAAGCGTTCGATCGCACAGGCACCCGGAACCACTCCCAGATCCGCCGCGATCGCGACCGCCAATTCAGGGTTCGCTGTGCCCGCAAAGATGACGAATTCCTTTGGCACGTGCAGGGCCTCTCTGTGAAGTTCCATGCCGAGTTCGGTCGACGATTGACGCTCCTGATCCAAGCCATCTCTCCCGTGTATCAGCCTGGAGATTGTGCCCCTCGACCCCGACTGACCTGTTCGACCCTCTCCCGTAAAGCCGCATCCTGACTCTGGAGCGACCGAACGAGGGATTGAAACCCTCCGGGGCTCCCCTCCCGGTACTCTCGCCCGACCGGCCACTTCACTTGGTTTACGATGACGGGAAGATCGGGATATAACCGCCTGGTCTCAGAGAGCCACTTGGTGACTCCAATGGCGCGGAGATGTCCACCCATCACCACCACGTCACACCGATTCCGCTTGAGATACTGCAGGCCTTGCTTTGCCGACGCCACAGTCATGACGTGATAGCGTCCACCTGAGAGCGCGTGCTCAACCCACCGGCGCTTGAGTGGATCGGCTTCCACGACGAGGATGGACACAGGTTCCAGGCGCTCTTGATCGTTCGCCATTGGATCCATGGGGTCATCGTTATGCAGTTGCCGGGCCAGGCGTCAAAGAAGCCCCTCACGTGCTGAGACCGTAACGCGAACGTACTTCGAGTCTTCAGGTTCTTTCGCTTCCTCGATTTCTGGCAGGGAAACGTCCGGCGTACCGTCAGCGCACCAACCCCGGATTTATCCATCCTCAAGCGTAAGAATCGTTCCGTCTCGATGAGTTTGCTATCCGGTGTTCCTGTCCGAGGCCTTGTTCGCTGATGACATTTCATCATGAGAACGGCACTGGGCTACGTGTACCGACTAGGCATGAGATCACCTGCCCGATGCAACAAGGCCCTACCCCCTTTTCTTTTCTGGTGAAAAGAACCCATCATCGCGTTCGTGAGGCAATTGGCGACAGATTGTGTATCTCTTTCTGACCCGAAATACCCCAACCATCTGCATTACTCTCCGTGCGCAACTAAATCTGAACCATTAACCCGTTGCCATAGCACTTATTATGGGACGGATGGATCTCTCGGTCTTGATGGCATTATCCATGCTACCCCTTCCGTGAGTGAGGGTGGATCGGAAGCCATGTTGGGGATCTGCCATGAGCCACCGCACGCCGCTGGTTGACCGGATTCTTGAAATCATGGGCTATGAGCCCCCTTGTGGGATCTTGATGAATTTATCCTTGACTGCCGTGACTTCCCTTGGCATCAAGTCTTGCGCGAACTGGTTCAGTTGCAATGAAGAGGACCGTGACGATCACGTCGAGGAGTGCAGACTGTATTGTTTGCCCTTCTGCCCGGACAGAAGACACGCGGACAATCCGACGGGAGAGGCGGAGGTGTACACCAATGCGCCAGTTTCCACAACGAAAGCCTCTATAGGCCAGAAGAAGCGGATCGCACCTGTCAACCGCGATGGACGGGCAAAGAGCCCCTCAAGAAGGAAGGGGCGAAGTCGCGATAGCCGGTGGATATGAGAGGAAGGGAGTCATGCTGCATCTACAAGACGTTCGCACCAAGCTTCTTGCACAACGGCGGGACCTGTTTCGTCAGGCTGCACCGACGGACGAAGATCTGTTGTAGCTGAGACAGATCTGGAGAGTGAAGCCGAAGAGCGAGGGCAGACAGAAACAATGGTTCGGTTGCTCGATCGTGTGGATGAGCGGATGAAGGGAGAAATCGAAGCCATCGACCGTGCTCTCATGCGAATCGGGACCGGCTCACATGAACGTTGTGAGCGCTGCGGCAAGGACATCCCGGTTACTCGACTGCAGGCCGTACCGACGGCAACAACCTATCTGAGCTGCGGCGAGACGCGTGAAGCGTTGAAGGGATGAGGTGACGAACGCGGTAGGATTTCAAGAGATAAGACTGTTCTGGTTTACCTGCGGAGGGTTGGATTGATAGGAATGTGCCTCAGGCCCGCAATTTCATCATTAGATTTTTCGTGAAAGTGTTTTGCATAACTGACCCAAAATCCAAAAACTGGACCATCCAAAACAAGACAATTCTCCTCTGTAAGAATCACGCTAGGTGATCGGATTT
Organism: Nitrospira sp.; assembly: GCA_005239475.1. Lineage (GTDB taxonomy): Bacteria > Nitrospirota > Nitrospiria > Nitrospirales > Nitrospiraceae > Palsa-1315. Next base: position 2,554 of record SPAX01000211.1, read on the forward strand.
CGTGGGACGAAACAAAGTAGAAATTAACGCTCCAAAAGGAGGCAGTATGGAACTGGAGATTGAAAGTCGAAACGTCGGGATGACTCCCCACTTGAAAAGTGAGATTGAATCCCGCATGGCAGATCTTCAGGAGAGGCATCAAGATCTGATCCACGGACGAGTCACCCTCACAAAAAATCTCCACCACAAAAAATTGGCCAACATCGCCGAGGCGCTCATCGTCGTCACGCTCCCGGGTCGCCAGACCATGACGGCCCGCAAGGAAGACAAGACGTTCGAAGAGGCCATCAGAACCGCCTTCGACGCCATGGCCATCGAACTCCGCAAGCACCGCGAGAAGCGGGGTCGCACCGAGGTACGCACGTCTCCGATCCCGCCATTGCGAGGCGTGATCTGCAAACTGTTTCCAAAAGAAGGATACGGATTCATCCTCAAGGAGGGCGGCGGCGAGGTGTACTTTCACAAACACGCGCTGCAGGGCCTGACGTTCGAAGAATTGAATGACGGCACTGACGTCGCCTTCAACGTTGAAGAGGGCGAGAAAGGCCCTCAGGCAACGACGGTCCATCGCCCGTCCCCCATCGTCCCATAGGAGTCACGATGACCATCGACAACTTCAAGATTCCCGTCTCCATGCTGTCGCCAGCCGTCGATCCGTCACAGCTGGGATTCGACGATACCAGCGAACTGGAGCCGCTGAGCGAAATCATCGGACAAGAGCGAGCGGTCGAGGCCTTGGAATTCGGCCTGCACATGAAGGGCCCCGGCTTCAATCTCTATGTGTCGGGTCCGGTCGGGACCGGCAAAGGGACGCTCATCCGCCACATGGTGCAACGGATGGCCCAGGGCGCGCCGGCCCCGGCCGACTGGTGCTATGTGAACAACTTTCAGGACGCGTCACGTCCGGTCTGCCTCTCGTTTCCGGCAGGACAGGGCTGCGCCTTCAAGCGGGAAATGGCCGCGTTCATCGAAAGCCTGCGGCATGACATTCCCCTCGCCTTCGACAGCAAAAAGTATCTGGATGCCAAGGCCAAAATCATCGAGGACACGGAATCGAGGAAGAAAGCGCTCTTTCAGGATCTGACGAAGCTGAGCCTGACGCGGGGGTTCGGATTCGAAGAAACCCCGGGAGGGTTCGGGCTCGTCCCCCTCAAAGAGGGCCATCCGATGACGGACGAACAGATGGAGGCCCTGACGGAGCAGGAACAGCTAGAGCTGACGGAACGGCGGAAAACGCTCGAGGGCGAGATCCGAGAATTTCAGGTTCGCATCCATGGCCTCGAGAAAGAAGCTGAACACCAGCTGCGCCTGCTGGCTCACCAACTGGTGGCCAATCTCCTGGCAGGTCGCTATGAGACAATGTGCCGTGCCTACCTGGACTTGCCGGCGATCTCCGGCTATCTCGAACGAGTCCACCACGACATTATTCATCACTACAAGGATTTCCTTCCGCACGAAGGCCCGGCACTCCACATTCCAGGGCTTGAGCCCCGCCGGCCCGATATGACCCGGTATCTCGTCAATCTCATTGTCGAGCATGACCCAGCGGCGGGAGCACCAGTGATCGACGAATCCCACCCCACCTATACCAATCTGATCGGGAAAATCGAGCGGAAAGCCCAGATGGGAGTCATATACACCGACTTTACTGAGATTCGGGCCGGCGCGGTCCTCCTCGCCAACGGCGGATATTTGATCGTCAATGCGATGGATGTCCTCCGCCAGCCTTTTTCCTGGGATGCATTGAAGCGGGTGATCAAGACCGGAGCGGTCAAGATCGAAGACCCCGCCGAGTTCTATGGCTTTTCTACCGCAGGGCTCAGGCCGGAGCCGATTCCCGTCAGCGTCAAAGTCATCATGGTCGGGCCTCCGATGCTGTACCACCTCCTGCAGGCCTATGAAGAAGACTTTGCGAAGCTCTTTAAGGTGAAGGCGGACTTCGACACCGAGGTGGTGCGGAGCGCACGGCAGGATCGCCAATATGCACACTTCATCGCCAGGCTCTGCCGGGAGGAAGGACTCCTGCATTTCGGAGTTGATGCCGTGGCCGAGGTCATCCGGCAGGGGTTCCGATTTGCGGAGCGGCACGACCGGCTCTCGCTGCGCTTCAGTCTGGTCAGCGACCTCATCCGAGAAGCAGGCTACTGGGCCAAGAAGGACGGCCATGCGTTCGTCACACGCGCAGACGTCGAAGCGGCGATCGCGCACAAGCGCCATCGGTCGAATCTGGCGGAGCAGTGGGTCCAGGATGAGATCAAAGAGGGTACCTTGATGGTGGATCTGGACAAGGAGGTCGTGGGTCAGGTCAACGGGCTCTCCATACACCAACTCGGTGACTATACCTTCGGCCGCCCGACCAGGATCACCGCGCGCACCTTCGTCGGCACCAAAGGGGTGATCGACATTCAACGCGAAGCAGAACTCGCAGGGAATATCCATAGCAAAGGCGTGATGACGCTCGTGGGATACCTCTCCGGTAAGTTTGCCGGAGTCCATCCCTTTGCGTTGAGCGCCTCACTGACGTTCGAGCAGATCTACTCTGAAGTCGAGGGTGACAGCGCCGCAGTGGCCGAGTTGGCCGCCATCCTGTCCAGCCTCGCGGATCTCCCCGTTCGTCAATGGCTGGCCGTGACCGGCTCGGTCAACCAGCTAGGCGAGGTGCAGCCGATCGGCGGCGTGAATGAAAAGATCGAAGGATTCTTCGAGTCCTGCGTACGGCGGGGGCTGACCGGGAAGCAAGGGGTCATTATTCCCGCCCGCAACACCAAACATCTCGCCCTGCGGCGCGACGTCGTCGAGGCGGTGGAATCCGGTCAATTCACGATCTATGGGGTAAACAGGATAGAAGAGGCCATCGAATTGCTCACCGGCGTGCCGGCCGGTGAACGAAACCTTGATGGAGAGTACGCCCCCGACACAGTCTACGGCCGCGCGGCGCAACGACTCGCGGAACTGGCTCAGGCTATCGCGGAATGGAGCGAGGGCGAAACGAAACCGGACGGACGCATCATCACAGAAGTCTAGGGGGAGGTACTTCATGCCCATGTACGACTATAAATGTCTGGACTGCGGGAAGGAATCGTTGGTGGTCTTGACGCTGAAGCAACATGAATCCACCAAAGTAACATGCCCGAAATGCGGCAGCAGCAAGATGCAGCAACTTTATTCGTCGTTTGTCGCCCACACGACCAAGAAAAGCTAGGAGCAGGCTGAGTTGGACATACCGCCATGGGTTTCCCGAAGCTGGCTAGGAGGCTGTCATGCGCCCGATCCATCATGACCTGATGTCGACTATCGTCCCAGTTATCGTCGTCGCCGGATTGATGGGTCTGGCATTCCATTCGTTTGTCCCCGCGCAAGATTATCCCGCCGATATCACACGCGGGAAAGCCGTGTATCAGCGCCATTGCCAGGCCTGCCACGGTGTCGGAGGCTGGGGGGATGGACCGGGCGCGCAGGCTCTCAAGGTGGCACCGGCCAATGTTCACCGCTTTGCGTCCTTTCTGACATCCGACGAAAAACTCTTGAGGACCATCGAATTCGGGGTCGTCTTCAGCCCCATGCATGCGTGGCGGGCCAGCTGACGGACGGGGAAATGCAGGACGTGGTGGACTACATTCGTCTGTTGGCCCAACGGAACAGAGAAGATTGCGCCGGTTTCGTGGCATTTCAGGGCAGAGGGCACGGCGCCGTTGCCCCATAATGCTACGTGAACCGAGCCGGCGCTTGTCGATACTGCTCCCGCGATCATGCTCACCCCTCTGCTCTTCTCGCATTTGCGTAAGCATCTGCACCAATCGCGCATGGCATTCCCCTTGCTCATCTCATTCTTCATACGAACCATACACACATCTATCTCTGTCAAACGAGGGAGGTTGCCATGCCGATCCTGAAACGACTCCAGAGTTTTCTCGACACGAACAAGATTCCCTATGAAGTGGTCAGCCACCCGAAGGCCTATACCGCGCACGACGTGGCGCAAACGCTGGATGTGTCTGGAGACCTCGTCGCGAAAGTCGTCGTGGTCAAGGCCGATCAGTACTTCGTGATGACGGTGCTCCCCTCAACCTGGCGGGTGGACTTGAAACGATTGAGGGATGTACTGGAAGCCCGCGACGTGCGACTGGCAACGGAAGCGGAGATCTCAAATCTGTTCCCCGATTG
>SPAX01000212.1 GCA_005239475.1 Nitrospira sp.
AACCCAGCCCCATCCGCATTGGGTTGGGTGGATTGGGGAAATGGATCATAACGGGAAGTGGAAAAGCATGAGCGCGATTCGAGAGATCAAGACCAAGCAGATTCTGGACTCGCGGGGGAATCCGACGGTCGAGCAGAAACTGCTTGAGCTATTGGGCGATCCAGACCAGGGTTTTGTGCTGAAGAAGACGGTCAAGGATCGATTACTTCGTCAGCGAAAAGCCGTAGCTTCTGGCCAACGAGGTGAGTCGTTAGCCGTGATTGTGAAGCGGTTGAGATGAGGCTGGGTGCCTTCTTTGCTCGCGGAACGCGCACGATAAGACTGTGCTCGTCCGACGCGCGCAGTCGAAGGCAACCCAGCCCCATCCCGTGAGGGTGATCAGGGTGGGGATTTGACTGCGGGCGGACAGGCTGCTCAAAAAGGCCGCCAACGAGGCCGCAGGTGAGAGAAAACCGGAGGCGTACCCTCTGGGGCGCACGGTGCGACGAATAAGGAGCACCAAGTCTGTGCGCGCCGCCGAGTTGGTGAGGCGGCCGGGTCTCCGTTGAGGATTTTCTTGAACCGAGAACGAAGTTGGGGGTCTTTTTCAGCAGCCTGAGGGGGAAGTATGAGCGCGATTCGAGAAATCAGGGGACGACAGATTCTGGACTCACGCGGGAATCCGACGATCGAGGCGGAGGTCACGCTGGAGAGTGGGGCGCGTGGGCGGGCCGCGGTGCCGTCCGGGGCCTCAACCGGTGAGAAGGAAGCGATCGAACTGCGCGATGGCGACAAGAAGCGCTGGATGGGGAAAGGCGTCTCGAAGGCCGTTGGCAATATCAGCAAGCTGATTGCACCGGAGCTTTTAGGGAAGGAAGCGTTTGATCAAGTCGGCATCGACCAGATGATGATCGATCTGGATGGCACGAAAACGAAAGGCAAGCTCGGCGCCAACGCCATTCTCGGTGTGTCGCTAGCCGTGGCGAAGGCGGCGGCGGCTGAAACAGGCCAGCCGCTCTACCGATATCTTGGCGGGACGAATGCGCGAGTGCTGCCGGTTCCGCTCATGAACATCATCAACGGCGGGGCTCATGCCGACAATCGGTTGGACTTGCAAGAGTTCATGATCATGCCGGTAGGGGCGACCAGTTTCAGCGAGGCGTTCCGGATGGCGACGGAGGTGTTCCATACGCTCAAGGCGCTGTTGAAAAAAAAGGGGTTGAACACGGCGGTCGGTGACGAAGGCGGATTTGCGCCCGACCTCCAGTCGAATGAAGAGGCGCTCAGCCTGATCATGCAGGCAATTGAGGAGGCCGGCTATAAACCGGGGCGCGATATCGCCCTCGCATTGGACTGTGCGGCCAGTGAATTCTATGAGAAGGGCCGGTACCGTCTTGAAGCCGAAAAGAATCCTGAGCGGTCCTCCGAGGAGATGATCGGTTACTATGGAAAGCTCGTGGATCGATACCCGATTCTCTCCATCGAAGATGGGTTGAGCGAGTTGGATTGGAAGGGCTGGAAGGTGATGACGGAGAAGTTGGGCAAGCGGGTCCAATTGGTCGGAGACGATATCTTCGTGACCAATGTGGAGATCTTTGCCAAAGGGATCAAGGAAGGGATTGCGAACTCCATTCTGATCAAGCTCAACCAGATCGGCACGTTGACGGAAACGCTGGAGGCGATTGAGTTGGCGAAACGGTCAGGCTACACGGCGATCATTTCGCATCGATCCGGGGAAACAGAGGATACGACGATTGCGGACGTGGCGGTCGCGACCAATAGCGGGCTCATCAAGACCGGGTCGCTGTCCCGAACGGATCGCGTGGCCAAGTACAATCAGTTGCTCCGGATCGAGGAAGAGCTGGGTCCGAACGCAGTCTATCGGGGTCGTGAGGCGGTACCGGGGCGATGCGGATGACCGAGTGAGCGACGATGATTATTAAGCGGAATAGGGGGCGGCAGTGGCTCGATTGGCAGCGTCGCATGGTAACGGGCGCGCACTATGTGGGAGTCGCCGCGTGCCTGCTGCTGCTGCTCGCCTTGGTCTTTGGCGACATGGGTTTACCGCGCTACTTCTCCATGCGCGGGCACGCCAAGCAGCTGGACCTTGATCTTCAAGAGCTGCAACGGACGACCCGCACGCTGCGGGGGGATATCGATCGTCTGGAACACGATCCCGCGAAGATCGAACAGCTGGCGCGAGAGCAGCTCGGCTACGTTCGCAAAGGTGAAACCGTGTATCAATTGGTTCCAGCACCATCACAGGAGCGGCCCCGTCCGTAACACCATGAAGTTTGGCACAGTCGCGATCATTGGACGGCCGAACGTCGGCAAGTCGACATTGCTCAATCGATTGCTTGAGCAGAAGATTGCGATCGTCTCGGACAAGCCGCAAACGACGAGGACGAGAATACTGGGAGTCGTGCATGCCCCGGGTGCGCAGATTGCCTTGCTCGATACGCCGGGGTTGCACAAGCCGCAACATCTGCTCAATCGCCGCATGGTCCGCACCGCGGTTGAAACGCTGGAGGAGGCAGATATCTTGTACGTGTTGATGGACACGACGAGTTCGCCCGGTCCCGGTGATCTATTGGTCATCGATCATGTGAAAGGGGCGGTCAGGAAGTGTCCGCGACCGGTCATTCTCGTATTGAACAAGGTGGATCTGGTCAATAAGCTCAAGTTGCTTCCGGTGATGGAAACCTACGCCAGGTTATTCGCATGGACGGACGTGGTGCCGGTGTCGGCTGAAACCGGTGATAATGTCGATCGATTGCTGTCCGTGACCGTGGCCCATCTTCCGGAAGGGGAGGCGGCCTATGATGCAGACACCGTCACCGATCAGTCCATGCGGACCTTGGCGGCCGAGATGATTCGCGAGAAGATTTTGCACCAGACCTATGAGGAAGTGCCCTACTCGGTTGCCGTGGAGATCGACGAATTTGTCGAGGAGGGGAAGCTGGCACGCATCAGCGCGACAGTGCTGGTCGAGCGCGAGTCTCATAAGGCGATCCTGATCGGGAAGCACGGAGAGAGGCTCAAGGCTGTCGGGACCGATGCACGACGCGACATGGAACAGATCTTCGGGATGAAAGTGTTTCTGCAGCTGTGGGTGAAAGTGCGGGAGGCGTGGCGAGAAGATGAGCATGCCCTCACAGAATTGGGATATTAGATAGTCGTCAAGTTCATAACGTCATAATGTCATCACGTCTGGATCCAAGACTTGATGACGTTCGACGTTCAGACTTTTAGCCGGGTGTGACAATGCAGCCGACAGA
>SPAX01000213.1 GCA_005239475.1 Nitrospira sp.
GAGCGTTTCATGGGCGTATTGAGTCGATACCTTGCCTTTCGCATCCTCGTCGTGTTGGAAAAGGGATCTCCTTGAGAGAATCTGTAAGCAAGCGGCAAGTCGGACAGAATCACTTCTGGTCTCAACAGTCTCATAGAAGAAAGACGAGACAGACCAAATAAACGAGATAGACTAGATGAACCAGACCAACCATACCAACGGTTTTCACTTGGTGTTCGCTTGATCCAGCAGGCTGCTGCCGTAGAAATTGACACACGAGATATCGTGGCCATTTGATCAAGATTGGCCAAAAGTAGAGGAGAAAGTTTGCCAATGAAAGCTTTGATTACAGGCATTACGGGCCAGGATGGATCGTATCTCACAGAACTTCTTCTGGGTAAGGGCTACGAAGTCTACGGTATTATTCGGCGGTCTAGCTCGTTTAATACAGCCAGGATCGATCCACTCTACCAAGACCCTCATGCGCCGGATGTTCGTTTGCGGTTGATTTATGGGGATTTGAATGATGCCAGTTCGCTCAACAGGATTCTCCGGACTATTCAGCCGGATGAAATCTACAATCTGGGTGCGCAGAGTCACGTGCGAGTCAGTTTCGATATCCCCGAGTATACGGCAGATGTGACGGGCCTCGGTACTATTCGTTTGCTTGAGGCCATTCGAGAGTCAGGGCTCAGACCAAAGTTCTATCAGGCCTCCTCAAGTGAAATGTTCGGCAAGGTTCAGGAGGTTCCACAACGGGAGACCACACCGTTCTATCCGAGAAGCCCCTATGGCGCGGCCAAACTGTATGCTCATTGGATTACAGTCAATTACCGGGAGGCGTACAACTTCTTTGCATGCTGCGGAATTTTGTTCAATCATGAGTCTCCCCGCCGTGGAGAAACGTTCGTGACGAGGAAGATCACCAAGGCTGCGGCTCGCATCAAGCTCGGATTACAAGAGGACTTGTATTTAGGCAACTTGGACGCGAAGCGGGATTGGGGGTATGCGGGCGATTATGTGGAGGCGATGTGGCTGATGATGCAACAAGACACGCCTGATGATTATGTGATTGCGACAGGAGAAACTCATACGGTCCGAGAATTCTTGGAGGAGACATTTGGGCATCTCAATCTTGACTGGAAGAGATATGTGAAGATCGATCCGAAGTATTATCGCCCGACAGAAGTAGATCTGCTCATCGGCGACGCCAGCAAAGCGAAGAAGCAGTTAAAGTGGGAATCGAGTGTGCGGTTTAAAGAGCTGGCCACGATGATGGTGGATGCGGATCTCGAGGCTGAGCGCAAGCGGCTCGACGGAACGAAAAACTATATCCGACCGAAACAGGTTTAAGCAGTGGAGACAGATGCACGCATTTATATAGCCGGTCATCGGGGCATGGTAGGGTCGGCTCTCGTACGGCTTCTTCAGGCCAAGGGGTACAGGAATCTGCTGTATCGGACCAGTAAAGAGCTTGACTTGAGAGACAGTCGGCAGGTCGAGCATTTTTTTGCTGAAGTGAATCCCGAGTACGTCATGATCGCGGCGGCAAAAGTCGGCGGGATTCTCGCGAACAGCTCATTCCCTGCAGAATTTCTCTACGAGAACCTTGCGATTCAAACCAATCTGATTCATCAGTCCCATCTCAACGGGGTCAAGAAATTGTTATTGCTGGGGTCTTCTTGCATCTATCCCCGAGATTGCCCTCAACCAATACGCGAGGAGTATTTGCTGACAGGACCGCTAGAGTCGAGTAATGAGTGGTATGCCATTGCAAAGATTGCCGGCGTCAAAATGTGTCAGGCCTATCGACGGCAATACGGTTGCGAGTTTATTGCAGCCATGCCCACGAATCTTTACGGCCCCAACGACAACTTTGATCTCACCACCGCCCATGTATTGCCGGCCTTGATTCGACGATTTCATGAAGCGAAGGACCTAGGTGAAGCGCCGACCCTCTGGGGAACCGGAACCCCGCGTCGCGAGTTTTTGCACGTGGACGACTGCGCCGAGGCCTGTCTGGTCTTGATGGAACGGCATTGGGGAGAGGATATTGTCAACGTAGGAGCGGGAGAAGATATTCCGATCGCCGAATTGGCGACACTGGTAGCGGAGGTGGTGGGCTACAAAGGGGAGATTCGTTGGGATCGAACCAAGCCGGACGGCACTCCCAGAAAGCTCCTTGACTGTCGCCGGATGACTACCTTGGGGTGGACACCACGCGTATCGCTCCAAGAGGGCATCGGCGGCACCTACCACTGGTATGTGGAGCAGAAACGATTTCAGAGAGGTGATTAAAACTCCTCATGTGCGAGTGTGGGTACGAGGTAGGCTCAAGAAGTAATGACCAGCAGGGGCTGTGATTTCTTGGTCATCGGCACAGGGGGGGGGATTGGCGCCTCGATTGTGCGAGAAATGCGTCGTCTTCATCGCGCGTAGGTCAGCGTAGCCAGACGAATCACCAGACCAAATCGACCCATCGCCTGTCCCGCTCGTCTCGCATTCTCTGCAGCTAGAGACGCAACAGACGTATCCGTCGCGTGTCGCTCATGTCGCAGCAACTTCGAACCTCGAACGTTTTGAACCGCAGTCTCAACCTGAACCGTGAACTTCGAACCTCGAACCTCGAACCCTTTCCATGCACCGTCAACACGAGTCGAAAGTCACTAGTCACGCCAGACCCCATTTTGTGCACCATCGCCACAATATCTTTTCACCGTGGGTGATTAGCACTCGGCTAACGGGCCGGGCAGAATTAGGAACAACCTAGTGTGGGACTTTGTAGTGGTCGGAGCCGGAGTGATTGGAGTGTCCATTGCGCGGGAATTGCGCCGACGACATCGGGCCAGGGTAATGGTGATCGAAAAAGAACCGTCGCCGGGCCGGCATGCGAGTGGTCGGAATAGCGGAGTGCTCCACGCTGGTGTTTACTACAAGGCGGGGACGCTGAAAGCACGGTTATGCGTTGATGGTAATCGCCGGATGCGTGAGTACTGTCTGGCGAAGAGTATCCCCCTCAACCAGAACGGAAAGGTCATCGTCGCGCGGAGCCCTGAGGAGTTGCGGTCATTGCGGGAGCTGTATATACGTTCGCAATCGAATGGGGTATGCGTGGAGCTCGTCGATACTCTCGCCTTGAAAGACATTGAGCCCTGCGCCAAAACCGTGGAGCAAGCGCTGTACGTGAAGGACACCGCTGTCGTGAATCCTCAACGCGTGATGGAAGCGCTTGTGGCGGACGCAGTGGAAGAGGGGATTGAGTTTCGTTTCGATTGTGCATGGCGGGTGCGGGAGGGGCAGGATGTTGCGAATACCTCACAGGGGCGCATTGCCTACGGGCATTTGGTGAACTGTGCGGGATTGTATGCAGACAAGATCGCTCATCAGTTCGACGTGGGGCGACAGTATCGTATTTTGCCGTTTCGCGGACAATTCTACCGGCTCAGGCCAGAGTCGAAGGTCCAGGTGCGCGGGAATATTTACCCTGTGCCTGATCTCAGGAATCCGTTCTTAGGTGTGCACTTCACCCGCCGACCCGAGGGAGAAGTGACAGTAGGGCCATCAGCGCTTCCATTACTAGGACGGGAACAATATCGAGGCCTGGCCGGGGCCAATGCGTCAGATGGACTGGCCATGATCAAGTATTTGCTGAGACTGTTCGGCAGAAACCGAGACCATTTTCGATCCATCGCCTGGAGGGAGCTGGCAAAAATTTCACGCTCTGGATTTTATCGAGAAGCGGAGGGGTTGGTGGAGGGGTTTGAGCCGGGCGATCTGCTTCCCGGCAAGGAGCCGGGAATTCGTGCTCAGCTGGTCGACACAAGAAAGGCCGAGCTGCTCAGCGATTTTGTGATTGAGCCAGGGCCTCGGTCCACACACGTCCTCAACGCCGTGTCCCCGGCGTTTACCTCGTCCGTGCCATTTGCGGAGCATGTGGTCAGCCTTATGAAAGCTGAGTGAACCTGATATCCGACAAAGCCGCATGATCAAGCCAAAAATTCCCTCTATGTATGGAAGCGCCGTCGTGGAGGGGATGCGAGAGAGGTGGCCCCAGTTGTTTGGACAGAATGTTCCATTCCTTAACCCGCATTATTCAGTGCGCCGTGAAAAGGCGCTGTGTGTCTCACAGGTGCAAGTCCTGTCTGGGG
>SPAX01000214.1 GCA_005239475.1 Nitrospira sp.
CCAGCCAAGATTCCCTACGGCCCGACGGGGCTCCCTGGAAGTCTGTTGGACGTGGCAATGGGCAATGGGGTTGCGCTGGAACATGTGTGCGGGGGTGTCTGTGCCTGTTCGACCTGCCATGTCATCGTGAAGCAGGGGCTTGAGAGCTGTAACGAAGGCACGGACGATGAATTCGATCAGTTGGAGGAAGCGCCGATCACCACGTTACAATCACGGCTCGGTTGCCAGTGTGTGCCAAACGGGACGACAGACATTGTTGTCGAAATTCCGGCGGTCAACAAGAACCTGGTTAGAGAAGGGCATTAATTGTACGTTTCAGTTTTGACTTCTTTTCGATCGTATCCAATCTCCGTGAGATAAGCCCGCAACGGTCGCACAAATCCTTTGACCCCGCTAAGCAGTGGCGTTACTTTTGGCCTGCCGGTGAGAAGCGGTCGAAGCAGTTTCACGGTATCCCCGACGACGTCCTGGTCCGTCCCATTCACCGCCACTGGCATATATCTGAACGATGGGTGGCGGGCGGCTAAGGCGAGCAGCTCATCGTGGTAGAGCCATTCATTCTCAGCCGGACCGACCGCAATCAGGATGGATTGTGGCAGTACGCCCGATGCCGCCAGCCGTTTCAACATACAACGAATTGGAACCAAACCGGTATAGCGACTGATGAATAGCAAATCTCGATCGAGTGAGCGGGGTAATACGAAATTCCCATAGGGACCAGACAGCAGCAGCTCATCACCGGGCTTGAGCCCGTAGAGATAGCTCGAACCGATTCCATCGGGGACTCGATCAAAAACCAGAGTGAGCTGTCCGGCAGGGGAAGGAGGTTCTGCCATTGAGTAGGCGCGATTGAGTGGTGGTTTAGCGCCTATCGGCAACTGTAGGGAAACCCACTGACCTGGTTGGAATAAGAACCTTTGAATCTTCGGAAGAACAACCAGTTGGCGAACGTGGGGCGTGAGATCCGTGATCGAGAGGACCGTTGCCGGTTGTGTGAGTTCCGCCATCACAATCTCCCTCTTGCTCTCTTACCAGAAGGCCGCGCCAGATGAAAGGGTGCGGAACAACCGATTCTGTACAACACTTTTCAGCCCGTGTTATAGATATCGACCTCTTCTCCAACGACGCCGCGTCATTCTATGAGTCAAGTCAGGGTCAGATTCGCGCCCAGCCCAACGGGATTTCTCCACATCGGTGGGGTTCGCACGGCGCTGTTCAATTGGCTCTTTGCCCGCCAGCAGAATGGGGTGTTTGTCCTCCGTATCGAAGACACGGACCAGAGCCGCTCGACCGATGAATCGATCCAGGCCATCCTTGAAGGGCTGAAGTGGGTGGGGCTCGATTGGGACGAGGGCCCTTTCCGTCAGACCGAGCGCATGGACCTCTATCGCAGCCATGCGATGCAACTTCATGAAAGGGGGCAGGCCTATTGGTGTGTCTGCAAAGCGGAGGAACTCGAGGCGCGAAGGAAGGAAGCCGAGGTCAAGGGGCTATCGCCGAAATACGACGGCCGCTGCCGTGATCGTGGACACACAAATCAGGCCGGCGATGCAGCCTTGCGCTTCAAGGCTCTGCAAGAAGGAAAGACTGTGGTCGACGACCTCATCAAGGGCAAGATCGTGTTCGATAATAACGGGCAGGACGATCTGATCATTCTCCGGTCGAACGGCTACCCGACGTACAATTTTTCAGTGGTGGTTGATGATGCGCTGATGAACATTACCCACGTGGTGCGCGGAGACGATCATCTCACCAACACGCCGCGGCAGGTCCCGATTTTCCAAGCGCTTGGGTTTCCAGTTCCTCAGTTCGGGCATCTGCCGATGATTCTGGGCGCGGACAAAGCCCGACTTTCGAAGCGACATGGAGCCACCTCGATCATGGCCTATAAAGAAATGGGCTATCTTCCGGATGCCATGGTGAATTATCTCGTTCGGCTTGGGTGGTCACACCGAGACCAGGAAATCTTCACCCGCCAGGAACTGATCGAGAAATTTTCTTGGAAGAATGTTCAAACGTCCGCAGCCGTGTTTAACCCCGAGAAACTTCTCTGGGTGAACGCGGAACATATCAAGATCAGTCCGCCGGCCCAGATCGCTCAGGCGCTTGTGCCCCTGTTGGAAGCAGCAGGATTAACAGACGAAGTCCAGGCTGTCTCGGCCAGCTGGCTCGCGCAACTTGTCATCCTCGTGAAAGAACGGGCGAAGACGCTCGTGGAGATGGTCAGTTGGGTGAGGCCGTATTTTGGGCAGGCCGTGACGTTTGACGACGAGGCGGCGAAGACATGTTTGACGCCAGCCATCGCACCGATCCTCGGCAAGTTGCTCACTCGATTCGAAGCCCTCCCTGCCTTCTCAAAACAGCAATGGGAAGAGGCCTTCAAGCAGCTGGTTGAGGAGGAGGGAGTGAAAATGGGCCAGCTGGCCCAGCCGGTTCGCGTGGCCCTGACCGGTCGCACGGCCAGCCCTGGCCTCTTCGAAGTGATAGAGGTGTTGGGGCGAGACCGGACATTGTTTCGGCTCCGCCAGGGGATCGATCGGGCCTCGCGGGCGTGAGGCAGTCCCTTTCCAAACTAGCAGGCTGTTCAAACAAGCCGTCCAGCAAGGCCGCAGCGAGCGAAGAGGCGAGGCCTACTTTGCGCCGTACGTCGAGCCCCTGAGCGAAGCGAGAACGCCGCTGGCGGCCTGTTTCAACAACCTGCCAGCACCGATCTTGACGAAACCGCGACCTGTATATTACTGTGGACGTCGGTTGGGGGATCGTCTAGCGGTAGGACGTCAGTCTCTGGATCTGACTACCTAGGTTCGATTCCTAGTCCCCCAGCCAATTATTTTCCCACGCCGTCATCTTGCAGATCTCCGTCTCGGGTTCGTACCGCGCTGGGGGATCGTCTAGCGGTAGGACGCCGGCCTTTGGAGCCGGCTACCTAGGTTCGATTCCTAGTCCCCCAGCCACTTTCCTTTGACCGCCCCGATATCTATTTCAGCGACACCAGATCGATCACGAATCGGAACCGTACGTCGCCCTTGAGGACTCGCTCGTAGGCTTCGTTCACTTGTTGGATCGGAATCACTTCAATATCGGACTCGATGTGGTGCGTGGCGCAAAAGTCGAGCATCTCTTGAGTTTCGCGGATGCCCCCGATCACCGACCCGGCGATGCGGCGGCGATGCAGAATCAGTGGAAAGGGCTCCACCAGCGTCGGCTTATCCGGAGCCCCCAGGAGAATCATGGTCCCGTCGGTTTTGAGCAGATTCACATAGTCGTTGTAGTTGTGCGGTGCGGAGACGGTATCAAGGACAAAATCGAAACGCCGCCGTAGTCGAGTAAACGTCTCGGGCTGTGAGGTGAGGGCGAAGTCGAAGGCGCCTAACCGCTCTGCATCTTTTCGTTTCCGTTCAGAGGTGCTCAAGACGGTCACTTCGGTTCCGAGCGCCTTGCCAATCTTCACAGCCATATGGCCCAGTCCACCCAATCCCACCACCGCAAGTTTGTGATACTTGCCAACGCCCCAGTGACGAAGCGGGGAGTATGTCGTAATTCCCGCGCACAAGAGTGGGGCTGCCCCGGCCGGCGACAGGGCTGAGGGAATCCGCAGCACGTAATGCTCATCCACGACAATCTGCGAGGAGTAACCACCTTGCGTTGGCTGGCCGTCTTTGTCTCGGCCGCTGTAAGTGAGGAGCATGCCCGCTTCGCAGTATTGCTCCAATCCCTCACGACAGGCGGGGCAGGTTCGGCAGGAATCCACAAAGCATCCTACGCCGGCCGTCTCGCCCACATGGAACCCTGTGACCGAGTTCCCTATCTGTGTAATCGTGCCGACAATTTCGTGCCCCGGCACCATGGGGAAAATCGAGTTGCCCCATTCGTCACGGGCTTGATGAATATCTGAATGGCAGACACCGCAATGTGTAATTGCGATAAGTACGTCATGAGGACCCACGTTTCGTCGCTCAAATACGAAGGGTAGCAGGGCAGCCTTGGCGGTCATCGCGGCATAGCCGTTGGTTGGCAACATGGCTTGTGCTCCTTATTAAAGGGCCTAGCAGTTTATAGTCAGCAGGATGCTCAAAAAGGTCGTCCAGCAAGGCCGCAGCGAGCGAAGAGGCGAAGCGTACGTTTCAGTACGTTGAGCCTCTGAGGGAAGCGAGAACGAAGCTGGCGGACTTTTTCAGCATCCTGCTAGTTCGACCGTGACCATATCAAGACGCCCGTGCGCTTGCCAACCTGAAACGTAGGAGGGAGGCCTGCGTGAACCAGTGCCTCGCGGAGTCGTAGCATCGTGCCGCCAGTGGAACTGTTAGGTGGGGATTGCCGGTTACGCCCGTGGGAAGATGGAGCACCTGTCCTTGGACTGTTTAGCTTAATGATTTTGCTGTTCCTCTGTGTCGTCGTCTCTCTCCAACGAGTCGGATAGCGAGGTGTCCATCGTGAGGGTGGGACCTGGTATGCGATAATGTTCCGCTGCCCAGGTGCCGAGGTCAGTCACTTGGCATCGTTCAGAGCAGAAGGGGCGCCAGGGGTTGCCTTTCCAGGTGCTAGGTTGGTGGCAGAGGGGACAGGTCATGCCTGCCATTGTACCACGCTGAATCAGAGAATCGGTCAGCGGTCAGCTCGGGCAAATCTGGTGTGTGGTAGCGACTTGCAGCAATCGGTGCAGGCGGCACTGATCGATCTCCGAAAGGCCGAGGAATTCGACTCCAAACTCCCCACCTTGACTCCAACGGACCTCGGCGGACTCAATCGTGATGGGCGAACCCAGCTCGGTCGCCCTGATGAGGATTCTCACCGCTGAACCGAGCTGAACCGACGACATGCTGGTGACGGCGCATCCTCTGGCAGACAGATCGAACATTGTGCCTTCGCGGATATCTGTCTTGTTGGTGCTGGAGAAGAAGACCCGCATGTCAACGGGAATTCGTGGATATTCTCGACACTCGATCATGCGGTCCTCCATCCGGTTCGAGGTTCCTCGTCATGCTGGCACTTCATACTCCCGTCAGTCTAGCAAACCTAGCGCTATGGTAAATCAAAACATGAAACCTGTACGACGGATGGCCAGAGGGAGGGTTACGGCGCCGGAGATTTTTCGAAGACCTTTGCGGCAATTGCCTTCTGTTTCATCTTCTTGACTAGCCCGACATACGAGACGTCACGAATAATACTGGTGAATTGTGAACGGTAATTGCTCACGATGCTGGCTCCATCGATGACGATGTCATAGACCCACCATGCGTGCGCGCGGTGAATCAGCCGAAAATCGATCGGCCTGTCGATCTTCCGTCCCTTCATGTGGGCTTTGACTTCGGCAAAGGCATCCTCTCGAAGTTCCCCCAGGAAGACCACCTGTTCGTCGGAGTGTTCGGTGATGCGACCTGCAAATGTGGCTCGAAGGAGTTGCACGAAAAGGTCGACGAATTCGTGCTGCTCCCGACGGGAAAGCGTGGACCAGGGGGCTCCTAATGCACGTCTCGCCATTTCCTCGTAATCCACGCGATGTTTGATGATTTCTTCGATTTCATGCCGCCGTTCTTCGGCCTGTTCGGGCTGTTTCAAGGTTTCGTCATCGAGGACTTGGATCAGGTCGTTGATCGTACCCTTCACCGCGTCGGTCGCGCTCGATTCAATCCCGTTTGATGTGGCGGTGGCCAGCGAAGGAGATCCCATGATCAGTCCAGCCACCATTCCCGAGAGGAACAACAGACGTGCAAGACTTTTGAGCTTCATGTTGATGATGGTTGTCACTGCAAAATGGCTCCTGTCATTGGTTTTCGCCAGTTACATCAAGCGTAGCAGGGATGCTGAGTCTGTAAAGTGGTCCCAACAGGACGGAAAGAGAGGGAAGTTCCTGGGGAGTCCTAGCGAACGGGGGGAAGATTGCCGGTTTGTTACCGGACCGGCTGAGCTTTTTCGATCTTGGCCCAGGCGTCTTTGAGGGACACAGTGCGGTTGAATATCAGTGTGCCGGAGACCGAATCGTGGTCAGTACAGAAATATCCCAGGCGCTCGAATTGGTACCGTGTGCCGGGCACTGTCTGCCGCAAGCTGGGCTCGACCAGGCAGCGCGTAATTCGCTCCAATGAGTTGGGGTTGAGATAGGTCGTCCAATCGTGGTCTGGCGGTATCTTCGCCAGGTCCGTCACCAAGAGAGGGTTGTAGAGACGAACTTCGGCTTCCACAGCATGGGCCGCGGAGACCCAATGGATGGTAGCCTTAACCTTGCGCTGTTCCTGGGATGCGCCGCTCTTTGTCGTGGGGTCGTAGGTACAATGGAGTTCGGTGATCTCGCCGGTCTGGATATCTTTCGTCACCCCAACGCATTTGATGATGTAGGCGTACCGGAGTCGCACTTCGCGTCCTGGGGCGAGCCGGAAAAATTGTTTGGGCGGATCTTCACGGAAATCGTCTTGCTCAATATAGAGGACGCGCGAGAAGGGGGCTTTCCTCGTTCCAGCAGACGGATCCTCCGGATTGTTGACAGCTTCCACTTCTTCGGACTGGTCCTCGGGATAGTTGTCGAGGATGATTTTGAGCGGCCGCAACACGGCCATCACTCGAGGGGCTCGCTTGTTCAGGTCTTCGCGAATAAAGTGTTCGAGCAGCTGCATCTCGACGATGGCCTCGCGCTTGGCTACGCCGATATGGTCGCAGAAGGCCCGAATCGCTTCTGGGGTATATCCGCGGCGGCGAAGTCCTTTGATCGTCGGCAGTCGTGGGTCATCCCATCCGCTCACCAGTTTCTTTTCGACCAACTCGAGCAGTTTCCGTTTGCTCATGACGGTATAGGTCAGGTTCAAGCGAGCAAACTCGATCTGTTGTGGTCGGTGCGGCGCTTCAGCCTGCTCGACGACCCAATCGTAGAGAGGCCTGTGATCTTCAAATTCCAAGGTGCAAATTGAGTGTGTGACTCCCTCGAGCGCGTCCGAAAGGGGATGCGCAAAGTCGTAGGCCGGGTACAGGCACCAGGTGCTCTCTGTTCGATAATGCGTCGCATGCCTGATGCGATAGAGGACTGGGTCGCGTAGGTTGATATTGGCTGACGCCATGTCGATCTTGGCTCGGAGGGTGTGGGTTCCGTCGGCGAATTCTCCGGCTCGCATGCGTCGGAAGAGGTCAAGGTTATCGTTGACGGAGCGGTCGCGGGAGGGGCTGTTCTTTCCCGACTCCGTGAGTGTGCCTCGATAGGCACGCATTTCTTCGGCCGTTAGGATGTCGACGTACGCGAGGCCTTTCTGGATCAGTCGTATGGCAAACCCGTGGAGTCGTTCGAAGTAATCCGAGGTAAAAAACATCTTCTCGTGCCAGTCGAACCCCAGCCATCGGACGTCGTCCTGAATGACCTGGACATATTCAGGATCTTCGGTGGTTGGATTGGTATCGTCAAATCGCAGGTGGCAGATGCCGCCTGGGGTGTCGTTTGCCAAGCCGAAGTTCAGGCAGATAGATTTCGCGTGGCCGATATGGAGATAGCCGTTCGGCTCGGGCGGAAAGCGCGTGACGACGCGGCCGCCATGTTTGCCTGCGGCGAGATCAGCGGCCACGATGTCGCGGATAAAATTTGAGGCGCCAGCCTGATCAGACATGCGCGGTCGTTGACTCCTAGGAGATGCGAGAGCGGATCGTTGTAGGCTGTTCTACCATAAGCAGGGCACAGGGGAGAAGGCCCTAAAGGCCTCGCAGAGGGAGAGGGATACGGGAGCGACGTGAAGTCCTACGCGGTTTGGTGAGTCGGCATCTCCATCACGCTGAAGTCTTTCTGCGCGATGAGATGTCCTTCCATGCGAAGGCGAAACTCGTAGCGCCCAGGCGCGGGAAAGACCAGCGAGGGGATATTGATCCCGAAATCGGAAATTTGAAGGCGGTCGCCGATAGCAATATTCGGAAGGGTGGCCCGGCAGACAAGCTGTTCGTTGTTGAGGTAGATCAAATCGATGTCGAAGTGATAGGTCCCCGCGGCATCGGTGAGGCAGAAATACAGCCCCATCTGTGAATGCTGGAAGGGAAAGCTCACGGCCTGTAGGTGCGTGAAGAGGCCGATGAGGCTTTTCTTTTTAGTGACGCTGTCCTCGATGACCTGGTCGCAGACCAAGAAGGCCTGCACACTCGGTTTCACAATATCTGACATACTGCCATTGTACGGGAGTCCTGCGCCTTGTCAAAAATGATGTGTTTTTCGACAAGGCGCCGGGGTGGCAGTTGGTTGTCGTTCTCTTGATTGTGGGGAGCGGAAGCGAGGGAATTGAGGGTAGGATCTATTGGGAGCCGATTACCCGATTGCCGCTGCGCCGCTGCGGCTATCCGCGACATCGCCAAACAGGGTGAGACCGGTGCCGATGCGGCAGTAGTGTGGGCTGATGGTGACCAATTCGCCTTTATGGGTATAGAAGGACCCCACGGTTATGCGAATTTTTCTTCTCTGCATGAGACAGGCTTCGAACACTGTGTGTCCAGTTGTGCGGTCTGCTACGGTGACCGCGGGGAAGTCGTCCTGAGTTGCCGCGCCGCTGGCCTTTACGTTGATGGTGAAACGGCCCGCGCTATGTGCCGAAAGCGCATTCCGTCGGATATGGCCGACGCGGGTTCCCTGCTCATCGTACAGGTCCATCGTCAGGAGCAACGCCAACGGATCCGGTTGCATTTCCAACACCAACTGCTCCTTGCCGTGAAGCTTGACGACGCCGTTTGTGTTTCGAAAAACATTCGAGCCGACGTGTAGCTCAAGGCCCTGTTCAGGCTTCTCAATGTCGATCAATTCCGGAGAATCTGTGATGCCGATAGTTTTGATTTGGAGTGGGTTGTTCATGTTCCACCATGAGTCTGCCGATGGGAAGAGCAAGCCGACGACTGAAGATTCCACTCTCCTCGCAGGCTGCGGGAAAACTACTATGGGCACGCCAGAACGTCAATGGTCCGCACGGATGGCACAACACAAGAATATTTCCGCAGGATGCTCAAAAAGGCGGCCTTCTCACCCGCCCAACCCTGGCGGCTACTTCACCCGCCCAACCCTGGCGGCTACTTCACCCG
>SPAX01000215.1 GCA_005239475.1 Nitrospira sp.
AGAATGCCACGGATCCTCGCAATGATGGCAACCGTAGGAGTCGGTATGAGCAATGTGGCGATGGCCCCATGATCGAGCCGGAGCTTGGCTGCGATGAGAAGTGGCTCCCCGCCTCGAAGTCGCTTGGCAGCGGGCAGCAGAATCTTTTCTTCCATGCCGATGTGGCGGAGAAGCCCGGCTCGGAATTGAGTATACGCTCCCTGATCGACATGGTCGGCATGAGCCACAGCCGATTGAAGCAGCGTATCAAGTCGCCGGTGGTCCTCCATAAGAAAATGTGTGACCGGTCCTGCTTTTTCGTTCTCTCGTGGTCTCATCCGTTGCCTCCGATTATGCCCTCCTCAGAGGGGGAAGGAGTTGGGTGTCTTTTCTGATTCAACCCTATTCTCCCCCTTGACACAATAGCCATCTCCGCGCACGGGCAGACTCCGCAATGCTCAATGGGAGAGGCGTTAACCATGTCATTCCACCGCCCGGATCGCAAGGCCCTGTGCGGCGCGCAGTAATTGATCGGTCACGCCGCCGCCGAAGATCCGTTTGATCCGGGACGTTCCATGCCGCCCCACTACGATGCTTTCATGACGTCCGCTTTGCGCCTCTGCAAGAATATTTCTGGCAATGTCGCCCTCCTAACTGAACTTCAACGCCACATGGCTCGTGTCGAATCCTGATTCTGTCAGCGTCTCGCACGCCTTCCTCAGGACATGGCACTCGAATTCCCGTTCCTTCAGAATCCAGGTATCCTGATCATTGCGCAACTACACGCTCAATTCTGCCTCGGCGTGGGCTTGAGCACATGAAAGAGATTAGGGCGACATCAGGTGTTCGCTGCAAGAGCGACCCATATATTATCCCCGTGATCGGAGGCAGGAAGAGACGAACGTGTAGCAGCGCGTGCGGCGAGTCCTAATCCAAGTGTCTGCTATTTCAGAGCCCCTCAACCAAATCCTTCTCTGCTCTTTTCTGCCACCACAAGCAGATAGCCTGATAAAATCGCCTACGCGTGGTGACGTTTCGTGCACTCTAGCAACCAGCGCCTTGGAAAAGTGGAATCACTCGAATGAAATGGATCGTCTACATCTTGGAGTGCTCGGATAAGAGTCTGTATACCGGCATCACGAATGATATGGAACGGCGACTGGAAGAGCACCGAACGGGCAGAGGCGCAAAGTACACGAAACACCGCAGGCCTTTACTGATGCGTTATACCGAGTATCAGGGGACAAAAAGCGCGGCACTTAAACGTGAGGCTGCGATCAAATCACTGGATAGATCAAAAAAGCTGGCACTGATCGCCGCTCAACCCCCAACTGAGTTCCACTGCTAGGACAGAAAGAATAGGGAGATTCTACTTTTTCAGGACTGGCTTGGTCCATGTTCATATGCGAGTGTCGGAGACATTGTCTGCCCAGTATTTTTGCCACCTCTCTAGGGAGTGGCCAGACTGTCCTTCACTGCACGCATCGGACGAGCGATTTCCTTACTCTGTGCCCGCATCCAGCGAGGCGGCTGGTGTGGTCTCCATTGCGCGCATCGAGCGACCACAGCTTTATCGTGGGGGCTCTGCGAGCACAGAGACCATGCCAGCTGCCTCGCCCCTCCCCTTCCAAGCTTGCTTCTCCTCTCTGGAAGGGCACCCATGTTGGTCTAAGTGCGCCCGTCGAACGAGGCCCTTCTCAGGGCGCGCGTTCCGGGAGCACAGGACCAACGTGGGTGTCCTTCCAATCCTTTTCACCGTGCGCGTTCTGCGAGCAAGAAGGGCGGCCTGGCGGCCCCTATCTCACCCTACTCGCCCTCGCCCCATCTTCCGATTGCGCCAGCTCTCTCCGACCGCTAGACTTCTCCGGCACCGGTTTGTGCCGTGGCACGCGGCAAGACGTCTTAGGTTCGCCGAACTTCATTCCAAGAATGGGAGATGCCGATGTTTGAATGGCTGGCCCGTCCCGACGCGTGGATCGCACTGGGGACCTTAACTGCGCTGGAAATTGTCCTGGGGATCGATAACATTATCTTTCTCTCTGTGCTTGTCGGTCGGCTCCCCGAGAAACAGCGTATCTTTGCCAGAAGAGTCGGCCTTGGCCTCGCGTTGATTGCGCGCCTGGCCTTGTTGTTCTCGATTTCCTGGGTCATAGGACTCACCGAACCGTGGCTGACCGTGTTCAGCCAAGCGATTTCCGGGCGCGATATCATTCTGATCGGGGGCGGGATGTTTCTGCTGGCCAAAGCGACGATTGAAATCCATCACAGTCTGGAAGGGAGCGAAGGGAGCGATCCGGCCGTGGGCGTGGCAAGCCTGGGCATGGTCCTGGCCCAGATTGCGCTGCTGGATATGGTGTTTTCACTGGATTCTGTGATCACGGCGGTCGGTCTGGTTGAGCAGGTGTCTATTATGGCAATCGCCATCATCCTGGCGGTCGTCGTCATGTTGATGGCGGCGAAGTCCATCGGGAGTTTTGTTGATGAGCATCCGACGATCAAAATTCTCGCCTTGTCGTTTCTAATTCTCGTGGGGGTCACCCTCATGGTGGAAGGGTTCGACGTGCATGTGCCAAAGGGCTATATCTATTTTGCCATGGCGTTTTCCGTCGCCGTGGAGATGCTCAATATTCGCATGCGCAGAAAACGGGCGTCACCGGTCAAACTGCACAGCCGCTATGCAGGGAACCGACGCCAGGAAGAAGCTTAGCCAGTACAGAAGAATGCGGTCGAGGTTGCGATTGCCTGCGCGCGTCCAACGAGGGCTAACTCTTCACCTGCATTCAGCGAGGCGGTTAGTGCGGTCTCCATTGCGCGCATCGAGCGACCACCGCTTCACCGTGGGGGCTCTGCGAGCACAGAGACCACGCCAGCTGTCTCGCCACTCCCCCTCCAAGCTCGCTCGGTATCTTTTCAGGGATGGGGGCTGATTGATCTCCCACTGCGTGCAACTTTCTCACCCGCCCACCCACTGGCACGCCGAAACGTGCCACTATCCCAGGCGAGGGCCTTCCGAGACCGCGCGTTGCGCGAGCACAACGTTACTGCGATTGTTTTGATGAGCCCAGCCGGCCTTGCCAGTAACCGGGACGGCGGCGGATGTCCGGCTTTACCTTCGGAGCGGCTTTTGGATGGGAGACAATTGCGGCAATCGTCCGTTCTACTTCAGCGAGAAATTCCGTTCCCAAACCTGTTGATTGAGCTTGGTAGTACCGTGATGCCGCCGTCATTTCCTCCTGAGCGGGAGGAAGAAAGACGATCGCGGTCATTTGAGTTGGGATTTTGCTTCACGAAAGACTTGATCGGCTGGCTTGGCAATCAATTTCCCCTCGCGGTACGCTTGGTAGCGGCTCTCAGCTTCCGCCAACCAAACAGCTTCCGCATCGACATCTTCTCCGGGATCGATACTCGCAATGAGATGTTGCGCCAACAGCGCACGATCTTGTGTCGGCAAGTGCCGCGCCTCCTGCTCAAGCTCAGCTACTGATTTTGACATAGCCAGCACTCCATAGTGGGGATGACATCACTCTACGGCGATTCCATGCTGTTTGCAATGGGGTTTGGTTTTTCTGGGAGGGCCTTCTATTCTCTCTTCTCCCTCACTTAAAAGAGGGGCAGATGGTCCTTCACTGCGCGCATTGAGGGAGCACATTCTGATCGTGCGGCCTCAGCGAGCAAGAAGGATGGTCTGGCTGTTCCCCTCCCACCCTTCCAAGCTTGCTCCTTCTCTTTTCTTAAGGGGTGGCCTGGGTTAGTCACCAAATGCGCACGTCGAACGACCACAGCTTTATCCTGGGGGTTCCGTGAGCAAAGGGGACTACCCAGGCTACCCCCTCCACCCTCGGCGCCTGGAGGCGGCTGAGACAGTCTGACCAGAGTACGACCGGATCTTTGTCAAAAATACCAATCGAATCTGGCGGCAAGATTCCCCACGCCCCCAGAAGCATCTCAGCTTCCAGCTGCCTCGGAGCCCATTAGGTGTGCCCCCCACATACACCCCGTCGAAGACCGATCGTGCGTCTGCTGGAGGCTCCTTGAGTCGGAACAGTAGGACAAGCCGGGATGGCTCGACCGGCCCACCCGCAAACAGCCGGTAGGTGGTCTTCTTGAGCACGGTGATGTCCGGCAATGCTTCGGACAAGAGGACCTTCGTGGAGCGATTCAGAATGAGCCCGACGGTCCCCTCAGGCCCGTGCTCCACGACGAGCACGACGGCTTGGCGGAAGCTTGGATCATCCAGCGATGGGCTGGCCACTAAGAGCACACCTTTCTTGACCGACAACGGCGAGAATTCCGTGCTCGCCAGAGCTGGTACCGCATGCAGGACGGTCAGGAGTGCTCCGAGCAGGAAACTTGCTATGATTTTCCGTGCACCAGTAAAACCCGGTGCGCGCGAGTACTCAGACGTGAGGACGGAAAATACGTACATCCTACTTTTCAGTCGGTTGCAGTGGAAAATTCGGGAAAGGCTACGACTCGCTGCCGGTAGGTGTCAACTTAGCTTAGCGAAATGGCGAAATACACGTATTTGCGTGGATTGCGTCCTTCCATATACAGATGCTCCCTCCAAGCCTGCTCCTATCCGACTTACAATGGTGGCCTGAATGGTCTCCCACTGTCCGCGTGGCCATTGAGTCTCGTTACGCGGGCTTCGTGAAGCGTATCTCGTTCCGGAGTTCGGATGCTTCACGATCGACGAACGACAATGGAGCGTGCACGTTGTGTGAGCACAAAGGATCAGCGCCTCCTTTTCTGACCAAGCC
>SPAX01000216.1 GCA_005239475.1 Nitrospira sp.
CATGGACACTCCCGGCCAATCAAGCGGTCTGTCTCCATGCCGATATCGACTATGCGTTTGTCCAGGTCGGCGACGAGGTGCTGATCGTTGCGGAGAAGCTGCTTGAGAGCGTGATGAAGGCCTGCAAGCTCGAAGGAGCGCGAGTGTTTGGGGTGAAAAAGGGGAACGAAGGATTCGAAGGGATCGAGACGCAACGGCCTCTGACCACCGGCCTGTCACCGATTCTGCTCGGCGACTTCGTGACCCTCGATCAGGGAACCGGCTGTGTCCATATTGCGCCGGGCCACGGTATGGAAGACTACATCCTCGTCCTCGAGCACAATGCCACGGCGTCATCGGGAGAAAAGTTGGAGATTCTGGCGCCGGTCGACAACGGTGGGCGTTTTACCGATGTCGTGAAAGAATTTGCCGGCCAGCATGTGTTGAAAGCGAATCCGAAGATTGTGGAGTTTCTGCAGGCCAACGGACGTTTGCTCGGCCATGGATCGTTGAGCCATTCCTATCCGCACTGTTGGCGCTGTAAGAATCCCGTCATCTTCCGCGCCACTGAACAGTGGTTCGTCTCGATGGAGACGAACGATCTTCGGAAAGAGGCACTGGCGGAGATCGAACGGGTCCGTTGGATTCCCGCCTATGGCCGCGATCGGATTAACGGGATGATTGAGAATCGCCCCGATTGGTGTTTATCTCGGCAGCGGGTCTGGGGCGTGCCGATTCCCGGCTTTACCTGTATCGGGTGCCGGTCTGTCCTGGCCGATCCGATCGTGATCGAGCACATCGCGACATTAATGGAATCCAAAGGGGCGGATGTGTGGTTCGAGCGATCGGCTGCCGAGCTGTTGCCCAAGGGCACGGCCTGCCCGAAGTGCAGCGGGACTGATTTCGAGAAGGAACGAGATATCCTCGATGTCTGGTTCGAGTCCGGCGTCAGTTACGCCGCGGTCTTGAAAGGACGGAAGTGGTGGC
This sequence comes from Nitrospira sp., assembly GCA_005239475.1. GTDB lineage: Bacteria > Nitrospirota > Nitrospiria > Nitrospirales > Nitrospiraceae > Palsa-1315. Next base: position 967 of record SPAX01000216.1, read on the forward strand.
CGGCCGATCTCTACCTCGAAGGGTCGGATCAACATCGAGGCTGGTTCCACAGCGCTTTGCTGGCCGGCGTCGTCACCGATCATCGCGCGCCTTACAAGGCTGTTTTGACCCACGGTTTTGTCCTCGATGGGCAAGGCAAGAAGATGTCGAAGTCGGCAGGGAACGTTGTCGCGCCGCAGGACGTGATTAAACAATCGGGCGCGGAAATCCTGCGTTTGTGGGTGGCCGCGCAGGACTATCGCGATGATCTTCGGATTTCTCCTGAAATCCTGACCCACCTTATCGAGGCCTATCGAAAGATTCGGAATACCTGTCGTTTTCTGTTGAGTAATCTATACGACTTCGATCCGGGGAGGGACCGAATCCCGCATGAGCAGTTGCCTGAATTGGATCGTTGGGCGTTGCATCGGCTCAGCGAGTTGATCCTGAGGGTTCGGAAATCCTATGACGATTTTGAGTTTCACACGATCTTCCACGCACTCAACAACTTTTGTTCGGTGGATCTGAGTGCCGTCTACCTCGATATTCTGAAGGATCGGCTGTATACGTTTCGGGCGGACTCGCCTTTGCGGCGCGGATCGCAGACAGTGCTCTTCGAGATCGTCGTCGCCATGACGAAGCTGATGGCCCCGGTGTTGAGCTTTACGGCCGAAGAGATCTGGCGGACCTTGGCCGCGCAGCCAGGAGGACGTCTCGGAGTGAGCAGTGTCCATCTGAGCGCGTTTCCGGAGATCCATTCCCAATGGCAGGATGCCGCGCTGGCCAAGCGATGGGAGCGGTTGTTGGGTTATCGCACGCAGGTGCAAGGTGTCTTGGAGGGAAGTCGGCGCGATAAAACGATTGGATCATCGTTGGAGGCAACGGTGGAACTCCGAGCCGATGCCGACGCCTACGAGTTTCTTCTGCCCTATCAGAAGGAGCTGACCACGCTGTTCATCGTCTCGCAGGTCACACTGATTCCCAGTGGTGAGGTAAAAATCCCGTTGGGAATTGCGGCGGCAAAGTCCTCCTTCGGGAAATGCGAACGCTGCTGGAACTATCGTGACGCGGTGGGAAAAGATCGGAATCACCCTACGCTCTGCGAACGTTGCGTGGAGGCGGTGCAGTGAATCGACGACCCCTTCGCTATCTCCTCCTGGCGCTCCTCGCCGGCGCGATCGTGGTGATCGATCAGGCGACGAAGCTGTCCATCGTGCAGTCGATGCGACTGAATGAGTCCATTCCGATTGTTCCCAATCTCTTCAGCCTGACCTATATCCGCAATCCCGGTGCGGCCTTTGGGTTGCTGGCCGGCAGCAGCGATGCGTTTCGCATGGTGTTCTTCGGGGTTACGTCGCTGTTTGCTCTGGCCCTTCTGGGAACGATTCTCTTCCGGTTGCCGGAGAAAGATTGGAAGGGGCAGCTTAGTATTGCCGGGATTCTAGGAGGGGCGGTCGGGAATCTGATTGATCGGTTACGGTATGGCGAGGTAATCGACTTTCTCGACGTCTATGTGGACTCCTATCATTGGCCGGCCTTCAATGTCGCCGACTCGGCGATCAGCGTGGGGGTCGTCTTCTTGATCATCCATTTCGCCTTTGAGAAGAAAGACGTGGCTCTCCAGTCTCACGAGCTCCCGCCTGCTTCTTAAGCGCGCGACGGGCACGCCTAGCGCGACAGGCGCGATGCGCAAGCCCTGATTCCCCTTGTCTCGCCTTTCCCGCTCGTCCCGCCAGTCTCGCGCACTAAGTCGAGAAGGTGAGGATGAACCCGCCCTGCTCGCGGAATTGGCGCTGCTGCTCGGGGGAAAACATCACGAGCGGTTCAGTGTGGCAGAACTGACATTCTTTCATAGTTACCGGTACGTCGCCTTCCCCAAGGCTAGCCAGATGCTGCTTGGCGAGCGTCAGCGCCGTCGCCTCATCAGTCGTCATCACATCGAAGTGCAGCAACCCCTTCGAGCCCTTCACCCATGTGTCGAAGACATGTACAGTGTCAGATTGGGAATGAGCCATCATGAGAGATTCTCCTAGAAGCCAAAGATATAGAATACGGCGATGCCCATGAGAATGCGGTAGTAGGCAAACGGTCGGAGCGTATGTCGCTTCACAAACGAGAGAAAGGCTGCGATCACAATCCAGGCGACGACGAACGACACGAGCATTCCGATCCCGAGTGCCAGATAGTCATCTTGCCTGAAGACGTCCCGTGATTTCCACATTTGATAGCACGTCGCCACGATCAAGGTCGGGAGGGCGAGAAAAAAAGAGTACTCCGTCGCGACTTTCCGGTCAAGTCCCACCAAGAGCCCTCCGATGATCGTGGAGCCGGATCGG
>SPAX01000217.1 GCA_005239475.1 Nitrospira sp.
TATTCTTAAGACCCTTCGCTTACAGCCACCCCCCTCAGAGATAGTGCCTCCCCCAGCTCCAGCTCCGCCCAAAGAGATGGTCCGCCTCCCAGCTCCGGCTCCACTTAAAGAGTTAGTACGGCTTCCGCCGCCTGCCCCACCCAGCAGCATGCGATTACTCAGTAGAGGAAACGCTCTTTACCAGCAGAGCAAATACGCCGAGGCCATTCCACTACTTCAGGAAGCTTTCGAACTTGAAAAAGCAGAGCCGCAACTGGACAGGACTCTTTGGCGCGGTCTTATAGACAGCTTAGGTATCACCTATGGGATGACCGGTCATCTCAAGAAAGCAAAGGCCACGTTTGAGCAAGGGATACAGGCCGACCCCACTTATCCGATGTTCCACTATAATTTGGCTTGCACGTTTGCGGAAATGAACGACCTCGATCATGCGATGCAGTCGCTCACGACAGCGTTTCGCCATCGCAAGAATCAAAATCCTGGCGACAAGGGAATGCCCGACCCACGCCAGAACTCATCCTTTCATCGCTTCATGAAGAACGAGACCTTCCGTAACTTGGTAAACAGCCTACCCGCGACAAAGAGCACGAGCGCCACAAACTGAAGGAAGGTAGTTGAAGCCGCTTCCCGTCCTCAGAAGGCGAGCGTACTAAGAATGAGAACGGGAATACGACGGGGCGACGAACACGGACGCGGTGGGCGGCTGACGGGGCTGAGCTTTCGAGACAATAGCATTTAACTGGTGTCACGCACGCGTAAAGCGGGTTTGGTTTCTTGCAACGACTGCGCTAAACTGATGCCGTAAAAGTTGGCGATGTACCGGACAAATTGCGAGAAGACGGCTGGTTACTGGTCACAACCAAAGGCAGCCACAGACAATTCAAGCACCAGACGAAACCGGGTCGTGTGACCGTGCAGGCAAACCCAGCGATGACTTGCCTCCTGGAACTCTGAATAGTATCTTTAAACAAGCTGGTTGGAAATAGGGAGCGAACTAACATGCGTTACGCCATTGTGATCGAAAAAGCACCTGCAAACTACGCAGCGTATGTTCCCGATTTGCCGGGTTGCATTGCCACCGGCACCACCGTGGCAGAAACCGAATCCCTCATCCGAGAAGCCATCGAGTTTCATATCGAAGGTCTCAAGTCAGATGGCCTTCCAATCCCCCTACCCAGCAGCCAAGTCGAATACGTTGACGTTTCAGCCTAAGATCGCGGCAACTCTTCAGCATTCGCTATCAGCCATCAGCTATACGCTCTTCGTCTTCTGGATGCGGCAGCGGCTGGCGAGGCTCCTCTCTCGAGAAATGTGAAACGTGAGACATGAAACGTTTCGGGCTTTCAACGAGAGACGGACTCTGTCGCGGCTGACAGGGCTGCAGTTCAAAGATCTTCTGGTTTGAGCCCTGTTACCTTGGATAGCCGGGCCAGCATACGCGGGCCGATTTCGTCGCGGTCGTGAAACGCAAAGACGGCGTCAGGCCAATCAGTTCGTTGCAGGATTTTATGAGAGCCGGCGGTGCGCTTGATGTGCCATCCGATGTGGAGAAGCGCGGAGAGAACGCGGGAGGCTTGCGTCGAGGGCCAACGGCTCATGCCGCAATGAATGAGACATTCAGCAGTTCTTCAGGCACCGCCTCGTCATGTTCGAGGCGATCGGCCATTGCCCGAAGAGCCAGAGCTTGGACAGCCGCAAGCGCGGCAGCTTTCGTCTGCCCATAGGCCATCACACCAGGCAGCGTCGGCACCTCGCCGATCCAGCGGCCATCTTCTTCTAGTTCCAACTCGATCTTGAGTTGAGTGACCTTCGCCATGGGCATCCTCAGACATATTCAAACTGGTATTAGGCTAAGCCCACGACAACGAAAAATCAAGCCACCATAAGAACCGGCGCGAGTCGGCATTCAAATGTAGCGCTTCGATCAGAAGCGAGTACAACGTGGCAATTTCAGCATGCACCAACTTGAGGAGTCCCAACCCGAGGAGGAGTAGCAGCAGCCCCTTCATCACATTGAACACAGCAATCACAGCCAGGCCGGTATGGTGAGAACGTGCCGCCATCAATTGGAGAGACTATCACAAACAACGAGGACCGGACGGAGTGGGCTTCCTTAGTGAAGAAACGGCGGGCGCTGAAGATCTTGCGGTGCCGCCCTCAAGACAACGATATTCTGCGTAACGGCCTTTATGACTCTTTCAGCCCGACCCTCAGGAGAAAACACTTGGATCTGGGCAGTCAATTCGATTACATCACCATCGTGAGGCAATTCCATAGCGGCTGCAAAACAGCTCCCAGGAGTTTCGACAGGAAGTGAGCCGGAATCGTCCACCAGTTCAAACCGAGCAATACCATATAGAAGGCTGCACTTCATTTTTACGGGCAATGGAGGAAAGACGTGCATACCCTGCACCCGCCCCACCAAAGTCACCGAGTGCATTTGATACGATGCATGGTACTTCTGAAGTTGTCCAACTGTGAGCCGCTCCGCTGCCAGCAAACTGCCAACCCACAAAAAAAGGAGGACCAAGCCCCAAGACAAGGCTCTTCGCTGAGGTAGGAGCTTCATGGCTCGACCCTACGCTCGAACCACAATTGCGTCAAGAATGCAGGCGATAAAGAGAGGCGCCGATGGCTCGATGGGAAAGCCATGCTTCGTAAAGCGTATTTCGTTAAGCGTTTTGGGCTTTCGGCGAGACAACAACGATGAGGATTGGACGCCATTGCAGCTGGCGAAGTTTAGCATTCAGGGAAAGATTCCCGCCTCTTTATTTCAGCCGCAGCTGACTCCGTTCCTGACACTTTTATCTCTTGCCCCTTTTGCTTCATCTGTGCGTTGCCTACGGGCGTGCAACCAGATGCGAGTCCGCAGTAGAATATGCCTATGTATAGGAGAGTCGTCTTTCTCGCCATCGTCGGCGCGGCATGGCCAAACATGCTGTTCGCACTTGGGGAACAACCACCCCAGGCGCCTGGCCCTAACGAGCGTTTAAAGCAAGTGCTGAGTTCTGAGGGTGGGGCACACGTGTACAAGGATCCCGAGGGGAATGTTGAATCCGTTCTCGATCCACCAGGTGGCGAGCGTCGCGTCACTGTGCAACCCCCGCAAAGTCCGTCGATGAACCTCGGCCCTCCCCTTCAGCTGCACAACTCTCAATTCCCCGTACCGCAGGTCGTCGTTCCCGGCAAGCCACCAGCTCCTGATTTTCCACAGAAGGCCCGGTAGGCAATCCCCGCCCATTCTCCGTTCTGGGCTATACGCTACATGCTCTTATCTTCGAACCGGTGGGCGGCTGGCAGGGCGAGGCCTTCCGAATAAGTATCCTGTCCCCGTTTCTTATGCGAGGCTGATGGACTATTTGCTAAGAGATCGAAAATACGGTCATGCTTAAACGCGGTCTGCGTTCATGACACCTTTGCTTCACCTAGTCCTCAAAACCTGGCTCTGAGGTCAAACAACAACCCCGGTGAAATGAATTCTTCATCAGATGTCCATCATTTTGCTAACTGTCCCTCTGAATGCCTCGAAGTCGTCGATCAAGAACTTCTTGTATCGCTGGCAGTTCTCCTTCACGTCAACGAATGAGCTCCCTTCTGCTTTCTGCCCATACTCTGCAATCGCTTTCCTGTACTCATTCGCAAGGTATCTAGCTGAATCGACCGTGTTTAGTGGGATAGAACAGAATGGCAGGCCAACCATTGCGTATGGGCGCCGATCTTGATATCCATAAACGGCGGTCTGCGATTTCCATAACGCAGTCGGTAGAAATACCCCGAGGTTCTTACGAAAGATCGAGATGCCAACCTCTTGCGCTTCTGCTTCTGTGATAGGAAACAGTGCACCGACATAGGCTCTAGCACCAGCGAAGGCGAATCGCTTGCTCAACTGGTGCCACGAAGAGCACCCATTATTTATTATGACGGGCGAACAACTCGGCGAGAAACCCTGGGTCATTGGAATCCAAAAGTGATCGTGCATTTGCAGCGCCATAGAACCGATTACCCTAGGGATCTCCTCAGAAGCTACTTTGTACTTGTTCCGTTCAAGAACGTCGCCAAGGGCCACCCAACTTGTAATCGCAGTTCCCACATATAGATTTGCCTTTGCTGCTTGATCGATCCATTCCACACCATCTAACTCGTGGAAACGTTCGAATTGGTGGACTAAGACCTTCTCGGTTTTTGGGTCATACCCAAACCCAACAGCATGGTCGATCACGAGACGCCGAGAGAGGCCCTCGCTATCTTTGAACTCGTAGGTAGCCCTCTCGCCCGGAACATCTCCAGCATGCGTAGATATGACTATGATGTCGAATGGCAATGTCTCAGTCAAAAGCTCGATTTTGGCAACGTTAGCATGAGGTCCAGCCTGAATTCGAACAAGCGTCTTATTCTTGTACAGGGATTCAGCTCGACCCGCTGTGGGTGGATAAGAAGCGCGTTCCTTGCGCCACGCGATGGGTCATGTAGCGCCCATATGCCTTCCAGAACACATCGACCAAGGTCAGGGTAACTGAACAAATGGGTTGTCGCACACTCCGGCACCGCAATTCCCCAAGGAAAGCTATCCGTTATAAACAAGATTTGCTTATATTTTCGGAACTCTAACTCCGGAAGCCTGCTACGAGCTCGATCACAAATAGCGACGAATCGCCTTGACACATCGCCACTTAAGCCCAGAGAATATATCTCCTCCAACCACCCATCCCGTTCGTCTAGCGCAAGCTGCGGTATAACCAAAAAGCTTGCATCTGTAGCAAAAGCCAAGTTACTGGCCACAATTTGGGCAAGCTCATTTCCTGCTTCGCACGCAATCAGCAGGTGCGTCCCGCCTGAGACAAGGTTTGTTGTGGGCGATTCTCCCCCGTCTATCTGCAAGCATTTCTTCGACCGACGAGCTAGCAGTAGACCGACCCCAAGGTTGTTAATACCCCAAACCATCTTTTCGCTTGGACCTTTAACCCACCCTTTTAGCGCTGTAGCAGCTTCGCCAACAGAGTTGACGGGAATGAACATCCCATCTGGTCCATCGCAAGACAAATGCTGCACAGAATCAGCATGTAGATCGGCGAGAATCACGCAGCGGCTCTGTGCCTTTAAAAGAGCATTAGTGCGCCTGATAACCTCGTTACTCCAGTCCGGACGGCTCATTCGAGGCCCATCGATAACAGGTAGGTAGCGTCGAGGGCGAGTGAACAGTGAAGCGATCTCCGCCACAGTAGTTGGTTTGTCACCGACAATTGCTACAGTCTCGAAAGAGGGTATTGCGGTCATTTTCTGGCAACCTTCCACTTCGCCAAAATTCTGGACAAGCTACTTCTCCCGAATGTCCGTGTCAATTTGCAAATAAGGTTGCCACTTGTCTGGTTGCCCTAACCTCTCCAAATGGGGGAAAAAATCTTCTCTCGCTCTAATTTCTCCCCGATTTCCCCACCTCTACGATACTCACCAGTTCAATTACTTTCGTTATCATAAACAACTGATTTTACTAGGGCCTGTTAACACTAACGCAAGCCCTCGACGATCAACGCGAAATTG
>SPAX01000218.1 GCA_005239475.1 Nitrospira sp.
TGCATGAAGGCTTCCTCCCATACTCGGCGCACATCCGATCTTTTTAAGCCATGATAGTTGTAGGTCGTGGCGTAAAACTTCATGATCGCATCGAGGTCAGCCTTCTTGATCGCCGCTTCGGCCTCATTAAACGCTGCCACCAGTTCCCTGATGACCGGCTGATCGGCATCCGCACCTACTCCCGGAGCAAATTCCACGGCTGCGGCAACGGGAGTCGGCGGTCGGCATTGGGTCAGGATCAGGGTTCCCGCCAGGATCAGGGTGATCTTGAGCACGCCTCGTCGCTTCATAATCTCATAGCGTGACGCAATGCTGATGCCATCGCTGCAAGAGTGGGAAGCCCTCGATAATTCAAGCCAGCAACTCACTTCATCTATTTTCCACAGGGCCCAGAGTCAACAGGATGACGCCTAACTCCCCACGTGACACTGCCTCTCTGCCGCAAAACGCTACGCTTCATAGCGCTTTGTGCCCAAGATCAGCACGTAACCACAGGCACATCTAATGCACTCCGAATTATTCGTGGCTCGTGGAACGACGGAAAGTCTGTAAGCAGTCGGGCGATCAATCTGTCAGCAACCGCGCTCCCGCGCATAAAAAGGAGGCGTCCCATGTCCGTCGCCAAGATCATCGAGATCAGTTCCGAATCGCTGAAGAGTTTCGAAGATGCCATTCAGAACGGGATCACCCGGGCATCCAAGACCGTGCACAACATCAAATCGGCTTGGGTGAAGGAGCAACATGTGGTAATCGAGAACGGCAAGGTCGCCTTGTATCGCGTGGACCTAAAAATAACTTTCGTGTTGGATTGACGAGTCATGGAGACAATAGGGTCGTAACAGGCTGCGGGAAAACCATTTCGGCTCAGCAGAACTTCGATGGCCTACACGTCTGGTACGGGAGCGCAGAGCAGGCGGGACGAGCGAGACTGGCAGGACGGGCGAAAGTTCAAGTTTCGAAGTTCGAGGTCTTCGGAACTTCGAACCCTGAACTTCGAAGTGTGGGTTGCGCCTGTCTCGCGCTTCACGCTCCACAGTCGTTGGCGCCGGGCTTGGATCGCTCGGAGCAGGGCCTTCTTCCTCCCTCTGTTTCTTGTCGCCCTTACGTGCACCTTCGCGTTCGGCTCATCGGGCCAGATCTCGGAGCCCCCCACTGAGGCGGTCCGCTCGACGCTCACCGAAGTCTTCCGCATCCTCGAAGACGAGAAGCTGAAGGATCCGGCCAAGCTCATCCCGCGCCGGCATATGCTGGAAGAGGTCATCGCGTCCCGCTTCGACTACACGGAAATATCGAAGCGAGCGCTCGCGGCCCACTGGGTTCCACTCACGACCGGCGATCGCACCGAATTCGTCAAACTCTTCAAGAGCTTTCTTTCCGACCGCTATGCCGAAAAAATCGAAGGGTATTCAGGAGAACAAGTAATCTATCTCTCTGAACGGATCGAGGGGAACTACGCGGAGGTGCGGACCGAGCTGCGGTCGAGCAAAGTCGAAATCCCGATGGATTACCGGCTGCACATCAAAGACGGGACGTGGCATGCCTACGACATCATCGTAGACGGCGTGAGTCTTGTAAAGAACTACCGGAGTCAGTTCCAGAAGATCATTCACGAGAGTTCCTATCAGGAACTGGTCACAAGACTACGTGATCGGACCGTGACCGAGGAGACGAAAAAGAAACCATGACCGTTGTCACTTCCCGTACAGTTTTGAAGCCAGGAATTCTCGCAGAGCCACGGCGTTGTTGTGTTGTTCGTCTTTGGCGCCGAATAGGAACGTCACGTCGCCTACCAGGGCGGCATCGAGGAGAGGGCGGTAGGCATCGGGCTTCCTATCGAGCTCAGCAAAGTAGCGGCGGCGGAACTCATCCCATTTTTCCGGGTCATGCCCGAACCAGCGACGAAGCGCGTCACTGGGAGCTACGTCCTTCACCCACCCCTCCAAGTGCGCCGCCTCTCGGGAGAGGCCTCTCGGCCACAACCGGTCGACCAGGAATCGCTTGCCGTCAGCCTTTGTCGCCGCTTCATAGATGCGCTTGACGCGAATCATGGCTCAAAAACGCCTGCTCGTAGCCTCAATCCGAAAATAATTTGGGCCTCGGAAGTCTATTCCGCGGCTCCTGTCGCGTCGAACAGCCCCCCGGGGACTGGCTCCGGCATTGCCGATCCCTGTCCCATTCTATGATGGAGTCCCCTTCCCATCCCCCACTGGGGCCATTCCGTCGCGCGGGCCTCCCCGTTCGTGGACTTCGCCCCGCTGGCCGCTGAGGCGGAAGGGCACGGAGTAGCGGTTCGTCTCCAAGCCGACCAGAATAGACAAGAATCGCTCGTGCACTACGCGCGCAGATAACCGTTAGCCTTGAACCAGGCAAGCGCGTCGCGGATCGCTCCCTCGACGGGACTGCGGGGATAGTCCAGCTCGCGGATGGCCTTGGAGCAATCATACTGTTGCGCGTGCCTGAGCATCTCCACGAAAAATCCTGGGACAGGTGCCGGTTTTCTCAGAATCGTCCGGAAGGCCCAGTCTCCGAGTTTGGACCCGTACCGCGCAAGCTGGAACGGGACGGGGAACAAGGGGGCCCTCACCCCCGCTTCGCGGGCGATCAGTTCGTTCAGGTTCTTCTGGGTGGTGTTCCAATTGCCGAGGATATAGCGCTCGCCAATCCTTCCGCGGGTGGCCGCGCGGATCATGCCCACCGCGACATCTCGTACGTCAATCACGTTTACCGGCCCTTGGATGTAGCCCAGCATCTGGCGTTTGGCAATCATGAGGATCAGAGTCCCGCTGGAGGGCCGGCCGTCATAGGGTCCGAAGAAGTTGCCAGGATTGACCACCACCGCCGGGACTCCCTCCTTGGCCGCTCTCAGCACTGCCTCCTCCATCGCAGCCTTCGCCATGAGGTAGGGATTGTTCCGGTAAGCGGTTGCGAAGGGGCAGGTTTCGTCGGCCAACCGATTAGGCTCCCACGGAAAGCCGATGGTGGTGAACGAGCTCCCGAACACCAGTCTGCCCACTGACGCCTGCCGCACGGCATCCAACAGGTTCTTGGTCTGGCTCAGCGCCTGGCTCGTCGCAAGGCCAACGGGGATCGTATGGAGCGGGTAATAGGAGGCCGCCTGATAGACCACCTGCACGCCCTCGCAGGCCCGGGCGAGAGAGTCCGGATCATTCAAGTCACCCGTGACCCGCTGGACGGGGACCCCCTCGAGGGTGCGCACCTGGCCGCTCGGGCGGAGGAAAGCCCGCACCTCGTCGCCCTGCGCCACCAACGCGCGGACCAGGTTCGACCCCAACAACCCCGCCGCCCCAAGAACAAGCGCCTTCATAGCTGACGAGGGCACGGGGGCAGGAGGTAGTGGGATAACGCCGGCCAAGGCCCGGTCGTTCCAATCGACCTCAACCTGATATCCCGTTAACCCTCACCCCTTCATCGTAGTATCGAATGCCCGGTCGGCTTTCGCGACCATGTAGAAATCGCGTTCGGTCAGGCCGTTGGTCTTGTGGGTCCAGAACACCACCTTGGACTTGCCCCAGGCGGGGAAGAGAGCAGGGTGGTATTCCTCCGCTTCCGCGATTAGGCCCACCTTGTTCACGAACATCAGGGCTTGAGCAAAACCCTTGAATGTGGATAGGCGCTCCAGCTGGCAGTCCTTTGATCTGCCAGCCCAGCTCGAGCTGTTTCAGTATCTCCTGGGCGCGCGACGCCTCCCTCATTGGCACGCCCCCCCAGGGGACGCATTTCTGACCCGCCAAGCTCATACTGCTTGCTCGCAGAGAAGACAATAAGTAGACTTTTCCAAAGGCGGTTTTCCTGTCTCGCTGTCTTCTACTGACGGTCCAGTCGTTTCCTCCGACTCAGCCCCATGGGGGCCCTTGTCTTGTTCAATTGCTCACAAGCGCCCCCTCTCGCCACATGCCCTTCCCATGTCGAGGAATCATGACTCTTGTACTCAGAAACTGATGACCTGCTGACTCTCGCGACACCAACCGACAAGCTCCGCCATCGTTCCCATCTTCGCGCCAGCAACCAGGTCGCCAACATCCAGCCCACTTTTTTTCGTGTGGGAAAAACCGGCTGCCGACTGACCTGATGGCTGATACGGTCTGGCTTCGACACATGTGGTACACACACTCACTGTCGCACCTTTGCCCACTAGCTTGATCAAGAGGTCCTCAAGGTTCAGTGTTCCGTCTGGCGGGCACTGCCCCTTGCGTGCGACATAGACCGCATCAGAAAACAGAAACACACAGACGGGAGTGCCACTGTCCAGCGCTTTCTCCGCGAAGCGGAGCCCATTCCACGACCGTCCCGTCGCGTACGGTGCATCGGGCAGAATGACCGTGAACACCTGAGCCCTCCTTTTGTTTGACTGCCCTTGAGAAGGTCATGAGCTGATATACCTTTGGAGTTGCCCAATCAGCTCCTCTTTCTCATCGATCATCAGAACCACCATGTCGCGCAGCGAAACGATCCCGACAAACTCATCTCCTTCGAACACCAAGAGATGTCTGCATCGGTGCTCCTTCATCAGATCCAGGCAGCGGCCCGCGGTATCGTTGGGCTGGACTTTGATCGGGTCCGTGGTCATCACGTCCTTGATCTGGACCTTTTCCGGGTCTTTCCCCCTGCCGACCACGTTCATCATCAGCTCACGCTCCGTGAACAGACCTCGAATCCCGGACGAATTGGTGACGACCACGGACCCGATGAATTCCTCAGTCATGAGTTTTGCCGCGTCGAGAACGGATTTGTTCTCATCGATGGTGGCGACTCGCCGCACGATTTTCGACGCGATCGTCATGATTACACCCCCTCGTTACAGCCCTCCCAGGCGGCGGTCGATCGGGACATAGGCTCGGCCGTGCTGTCCTTCATAAATCTGGTCCGGCCGGAAGAGCTTATTGTCCTTCACCTGTTCCTGCCAGTGAGCCAACCAGCCGCTCACCCGCGCCATCGCAAACATGCACGTGAAGAAGTCTTCATCAAGGCCCATCGTTTTGTAGAGCACGCCTGAGTAGAAATCCACGTTGGCATGGATCCCTTTGCCGGCCAGCAGTTCTTCTCCCACACGCTCGACCTTTTCAGCCAGTGTGTAGAGTGGAGAACGCCCGTGTTGCGCAAAGAGCTGCTGGGCCAGCTGTTGGAGAATGACGGCTCTCGGGTCTTTGACCTTGTAGATGCGATGACCGAATCCCATGAGCTTCTGCTTCTCGGCGAGCCTCTTCTTGATATATGGCCGGACATGCTCCACCGATCCGATCTCCTCCAACATGGCCACGGTCTCCTGGGTCGCTCCGCCGTGGAGAGGTCCTTTCAGGGTCCCGATCGCCGAGGAGACGACCGTATACGGATCGGCCAGTGTGGAGGCGGTCACCAGGCCGCTGAAGGTGGAGGCATTCATCGTGTGCTCGGCATGGAGGATGAGGCAGGTGTCCAGCACCTTCGCGATCAACGGGTCCGGCACTTGCTCAGTCAACATATACAGAAAGTTGCTGGTATGGTCGAGATCATCACGAGGCTGAATCTGTTCATCCCCGCGTCGGAGCCGGTAGTACGCGGCCACGATCGTGGGGACCTTCGCGATCAGTCGGATGGTCGACCAGTATTGCACCTGGCGATCTACGACGTTTCTGGCCGGATAGAACATCCCGAGGGCTGCGACTGCGGCTTGCAAGGCATCCATGGGGGGGCCGTGCTCGGGAAGGCATTTGATCAACTCCGTGATTTGATACTTGATCCGCCGATGCCGTGTCACATCGGCCGTGAACCGGTCGAGTTCGGTCTGGGCCGGCAGCTCATCATAAAGCAGCAGATAGGTGGTCTCCAGAAAGGAACTGTGTTGGGCCAGTTCTTCGATCCGAATCCCGCGATATTCGAGTAGGCCGGTCTGACCATTCACGAAGCTGACCGAGGATTTGGCGGCAGGGATGCCGGCCAGCCCAGGAGAAAATTCGTGCATGGTGGTCGGACCGGTCATCGCCACGTCGCCTCCTCCTAATAGAAATGCAGAAAGGTCTCGACCGGTGAAAAGTTGTGGTTATGCGTCTCCTTGGACCGGACCCAAAGATCAATCTCTATCCCTGCCGGGTCGGTCTTGCCGCCCGGCAGCACCCGGTTGACGGCATAGCGAACCTCGTGTGTATCCGGATCGTGGGATCGCTCCATCACCATAAAAATGTGCCGGGCAATCCTTGTAGAGAAGCTGTCCGTTCCTGAAGGCATTTGCCTCATCCTTCGTGTCAAGACAGTCTCGCAGTCTTCGCAGGAATGCCATGACGTCCTCCGCTTCTGGGCCGGCAGCCGACAGCGAGCACCCAAGATCTAAACCGCGCCTCTCCCTTTGCTTTGAGCCATTACCTGGCAGCTATCCGCTGCTTCCCGTCACGGCCACCAATATTTGGCCGTCGCCTTCACGTAGCCGAAAACGGCATCCCGTCTGGAGGCAATACCGACCAGGGTCTTCCCTCTAACAACCGGAGTTCGGACGAGATGCCGCTCTTGAAGGAGATTGATAAAATCCATGACCGGCATCTCTTCGGTGACCGAGACGACATCGTTGGTCATAATCTCTTCCGCCGTGACCTGACGGAGGTCCTTCCCCTCGTCGATGACCCGTAACAGGTCGAATTCGGACACTAGACCGACGAGCGTCAAATCTTCTGTTACGACGGGAACAGTTCCAAAGTTCCGTTCGGTCATAATTTCCGCGATGGTGATCCCTTTGGTATCCGGACTCACCGTGAAGACCGCATCTTCCATGACTTGCCCAACGGTCATGGTCTTCGGGTCACGGGCATTCGCGAAATACTCCGCCCTTCTCATAACGCCGCCTTTCCCCGGCCCCCTTCTGCTGCTTCTGTGTCCTGACCTCCGACCCCCCCCTACGACACCCACTGATGGAGGCAAGGGCAGTGCCGATCCCTCAAAACTGTGAGAAGGAAGAGGAGCGATGGATTCAGCCTGGTTTCTATGACAAGAGAGTGAGTTGCGAAGATGAGATCGCTTTCTGCTGTCGCAGAAAGGGGCAGGAGACCGGATGGAGCTGCCCCACAATGCTACGGAGAACCGCTGACCTACAGAAGCGGCGGCCAGCATTTCTGACGCAACAAAAACCGAAAGCTGCTTCGCCCCTCCCATTTCTGCGCTGCACCGTTCTACGAATGCCGACTGCTGCCATTCGTTCATTCCTCCCAAAAGAACTTCTCCCAATCGACGGTCTTGTCCCACCGGCGTTTATGCCGCTGCTCGTCGTGAAACGCCGTCGGGGTGACCTGGTAGCACAAGTCCCAGATCGCCTCCGCGACCTCGGGCCTGATGCCGCCCTCGCGCCGCTCCAGCATGTCCATGAAAGAGCGCCGACCAGAGCTGCGGTCGCCAGACCGCTCACAGGATGGGATGGCCCCATGCTTCTCATGGTGCGTGACCCGCTGGCCTTAGGCCAACGATGCGATCAGCCGCCGCCAAGCTCGCCTCTGGTTTCGATGACATACACTTCCCCTTTGACTTCCGGATGGATGTCACACCAGAGCACGTGGCGCAAGCTCTCGGCCCCGCCCGTCAGGGGATCGAACTTCGAAGGGGCGGTCGCGAAATGGAGCGTCATCGTCTGTCCAGGATCGACATGGTAGGACTTGAGGTTTTTCCCCTGGACCTCAATCCCGCCTTCTACGCGAACCGGGATCCCTTTGAACAGGGTCGAGGCGAACGCGTGAGTCACGGTGTCCTGGTTACGAACCACGATCACCGTGTCGTGTGACGGCATCGTGAGACCTACGGTCTCGTACCCATGCTCCCGAT
>SPAX01000219.1 GCA_005239475.1 Nitrospira sp.
TGAAAACTATTATAGCGCGCTAAATCTTCGACAGTCCGCATGGTTGGCGCAACAAAAGAAGACTCTCGCAGGATGCTCAAAAAGACCGTCCAGCAAGGCCGCAGCCGATGAAAGCACCGGAGGCGTAGCCTCTGGGCTACGTTGAGGATGCTTTCGAGGCGAGAACGAAGCTGGCGGTCTTTTTCAGCATCCTGCTAACTACGACCGTTCCTGCCAGGCCCGTAGCCGTCTTGCCGTAATCACCCCATCCACACGCTCAACGGCTTTGAGCACCTGCTGGAGATGGCGGGTATCTGAAACTTCCACGATAAAATCCAGCACGGCTTTCTGATCCTCCCGCGTCGCGATTTCGGCACGGCTGATGTTAGCCTGGCATTCCGCAATCGCGGAAGACACGTTCGCTAGCACTCCGGTCTTATCGACGGCCACAATG
Source organism: Nitrospira sp. (assembly GCA_005239475.1). Classification (GTDB taxonomy): domain Bacteria; phylum Nitrospirota; class Nitrospiria; order Nitrospirales; family Nitrospiraceae; genus Palsa-1315. Next base: position 434 of record SPAX01000219.1, read on the forward strand.
GACATTTTGACCGAGTGCGTGCTGGGTGTAGCGGAATCCCACTCCACTTCCACCAGCCGCTCCTTATCGTAGTCCAGCGCCTCAAGATTCGGGCAATCGACGGCATGGATCGTCAGCCCGCGACCACGAGTAATATACCCGAGGATGCGGTCGCCGGGCACGGGATGACAACAGCGCGACAGTTGCATCAACAGATCCCGAGACCCTTTGACCTGTACGCCGGTACTGTCGCTCTTCCCACCTACCGCTTTACGCGCGGCGGGACGTTCCTGAGCCGGCGCCTGCGCTCCGGATGACGGAGCCGTGAGTTTGCCGATGACCTGCGACGTCGCCACGCGGCCGAAGCCTACCGCCGCGGCTAATTCATCGGTGCTGTCGAATCCCGACTGACGAGCGGCTTCCAAAAGCTCCGTCGATTTGAACATCCGGGCCGGCGCCATCCCCTGACGGCGGAACTCCGACTCCAGTAAACGACGGCCGATCTCGATACTCCGCTTCTGCTCTTCGAGCTTGATCCAGTGTTTGATCTTGGTCTTCGCGCGCGAGGTGCGGACAAACTTCAACCAGTCTTTGTGCGGCGATTGCGTGGGAGACGTCAGAATTTCGACCGTATCTCCGCTGGCCAGTTGATGCTTGAGCGGCACGATCTTCCCGTCCACCTTGGCCCCGACACAATGGTCCCCGACCTCAGTGTGAATCGCAAATGCAAAATCGACGGGTGTCGATCCTTTTGGCAACTCTTTCACAATCCCTTTGGGCGTGAACACATAGACCACATCGTGGAAGAGGTCGAGCTTCACCGAGTCCATGAACTGACGGTTATCCGTCAAATCTTCATGCCATTCGACAAACTGGTGCAGCCAGCCGAAGGCCTTGCTGTCACGATCTGCAACCTGTCCTTGTTCTTTATACTTCCAATGCGCGGCAATGCCGTGCTCGGCGATACGATGCATGTCTTCCGTGCGGATTTGAAATTCGACATGCTCCCCCTTCGGGCCCACCACCGTCGTATGCAGAGACTGATAGAGATTGGACTTTGGAATCGCGATGTAGTCCCTGAAGCGCCCAGGCACGGGCCGCCAGGCTGAGTGAATCACCCCGAGCATGGCGTAACAGTTCATCTTGGTATCGGTCACGATCCGCAGCGCAGTCAAGTCGTAGACCTCTTCGAACGTAATCGACTGCTTATTCATCTTTTGGTAAATGCCGTAGAGATGCTTGGGGCGGCCATAGACTTGTCCGACCAACCCGTTCTCTAGCATGGCCTTCTGCACAAGCTGGCGGACTTCATCAATGTACTGCTGCCGATCCTCGTCCCGCTTCGCCACTCGGACGCGCAATGTCTCGTAGACCTCAGGCTTGAGGTGCTTGAGACACAAGTCTTCCAGCTCATTCTTGATCCACCCGATTCCAAGGCGGTTCGCCAACGGTGCATAGATCTCCAGCGTTTCCTGGGCGATCTCCTGCCGCTTGGCCGTGCTGAGATGTTCTAGGGTGCGCATGTTGTGCAGCCGGTCGGCGAGCTTGATGAGGACGACCCGGATATCGTCTGCCATCGACAGCACCATCTTGCGAAAATTCTCCGCCTGTTTTTCTTCATAGCTCCGAAACGTAATCTTGCCGATCTTGGTCACCCCATCGACCAGATGCACGACGTCCTTCCCGAACTCCCTTTCGAGTTCGTCAGGCGTCGCGACAGTATCTTCCAGGGTATCGTGCAGCAGTGCTGCGACGATGGCGGTGACATCCGTTTTGAGCGAGGTCAGGACTCCGGCGACGGCGATGGGATGTTGAAGGTAGGGTTCTCCGGACCGACGAATTTGCCCTTCGTGCGCTTTCGCAGAAAACTCGTAGGCCTTGCGAACTAGACCAAGGTCGGCATCAGCATGGTAGCTTCTGATCCGATCCAGCAACTGGTCGAGATCTGTGACGGTTTCGTACACCATGGTTCACTCACTTACTCACTCACACTCGGTCGGACATCGCGAATGCGAAGCTGAATCCGGTCACGGCCGTTCCAGTGGTTCAGTTCCGGCGTGAAGGCCAGATCGACCGGGGCGTGGGTCGGAATGCCACGCTCCAGCAACGACTTCATGCCGAATCCGATACTATCGAACGGCAGCGATGCCCCTTGCCGCACGGTCATTTTCAGATGTTTCTCACCGACGGTGCGTGAATCCATGACTTCGAGCCGGGTCACCGCAAACGTTGGCTCTGGATTGCCCGCGCCGAACGGATGCAGCGAACCGATTTCCTGGATCAACTGCATTGTCACTTCGTCCAGACGCACCTCGGCATCAACGTTCAACGTCGGGACCTTGGCACCCTCGTGGGTCCACCCGGCCACCACATCGGAGAATCTAGCACGAAACTCGTCGATCCGAGACTCGCGAATCGTCACACCTGCGGCACTCGGATGCCCACCAAAGGCCTCCAACATCTCTCGGCAGGAAGCCAATCCTTGATACAGGTCAAACCCACCGGTCGTCCGTGCCGAGCCTTTTGCCATGCCCTGCTCGTTGATAGCCATGACAATGGCCGGGCGCTGAAACCGATCGACCAAGCGCGCCGCGACGATACCGACAACCCCGAGATGCCAATGCCGGGAGGCCAGTACGAGTGCGGGTGGCAATTCTTGATGCTTCAGCGAGGCCAGTGCCTCCGCCATGATATCCACTTCGATGCGCTGCCGCTCCCGATTCAGCTGCTCAAGCCGGTCTGCCAACTGCTGCGCCTCGGCCGGATTGTCGGTCGTCAACAACCGCACACCCAACATGGCATCGTCCAATCTCCCAGCGGCATTGATGCGCGGCGCCAGCTTGAAGGCGATCGTTTCCGCCGTACAATCCCGCGTCACCCCCGCCACCTGCTTCAACGCTCGAACACCGCAGCGCGCGCCACGCGACAATTGGACCAATCCTTCGCGCACAAAGTTTCGATTCTCATCGTGCAACGGGACGACGTCAGCGACCGTCGCCAACGCCACGAGATCGAGCAACGACTCCAGCGGCACCCCGGCGACCCCATAACGCAGCTGATAGGCCTGCGCCACCTTGTAGGCCAGCGCCGCGGAACAGAGGCCGCGAAAGGGATAGAGCGCACCGGCTCGATGGGGGTTGAGCACCGCCACAGCCGGCGGCATTTCCTCGTCGGTCTGGTGGTGGTCTGTCACCACCACATCCATGCCGAGCTGGGCCGCCAATGCGATTTCTTTATGCGAGGTCGTGCCGCAATCGGAGGTCACCAACAGCGAGATGCCTTCGTCATGCAAGCGCTGAACGGCGCCGAGGTTGAGTCCATAGCCTTCACGGAGTCGATGCGGGACATAGGCGCGAACCTGCGCGCCCAATCCTCCGAAGAACGACATGTAGACGCTGGTCGCCGTAATCCCATCGACATCGTAGTCGCCGTAAAAACAGATCGGCTCCTGAGTCGTCACGGCGCGATGCAACCGTTCGACCGCCTGCTCCATGTCAGGGATCAAAAACGGATCGTGCGGCGACTGCAGCGACATCCATGTCGTCGCTTCATCCGGCGTGGTCACGCCACGAGCCAGGAACAACGAAGCAGTGGCCGTAGAAATCGAGAGGGCCTGGGCTAACGAAGCCCTCTGAGACAGATTGATATCACGGAAGACCCAGAGCTTGGACTTCATGAGGGCCTCTTGAATAATTCTGAGTCACGACAGAAGCTAACTATCTGAGAATTAAAGGGATACTAGCCGCTCGGCCCTGCGTTGTCAAACCGAAGTACACTCCCGCAGGATAGCCGCGCGAAACTGGCGCAACTGGTCTGTCTGGTTCATCTGGTTGATCTGGTCTATCTGGTTAGTCTGGTTCAACGAAATAGACGAGACAGACCAAATGAACAAGACAGGCTGGAGGACTTTTTCAGCATCCTGCTAAATACCGGAGTGTGATGAGGAGGAAGGAAAAGGAGG
>SPAX01000022.1 GCA_005239475.1 Nitrospira sp.
GCGATGCGTCGAATTTCTCAGCCAATGGGATTGGGGACATTCGCGCGGGCCTCAAATACAATGTGTTGCCCACCCTGCGGAGTATGGTTGTACTCGGGTTTGGTGTCTATCTCCCGTCCGGCAATACACACGCTCATGACAGCGATGAGAAAGTGATGGAGTCACCCACACAACTCGGCCGGGGGCAAGTTGGATTGAATCCGACAATTTATCAGACCTATGAATTGATCCCGCATCGGCTCAATCAATTTGCGTCAGCCAGTTACCGCCACACATTCCGAAACAACGATGGCTATCGGTTCGGCGATGAATACATGCTCAATGCCGGACTGAATCTGGTGGCGACTCCATGGCTGGTTCTCACCGGCCAGGTTAATTACCGCTATCTGGTGCACGACAATTTCAGTTCGTCACTATTGCGCTCTGCAACACCTGCCGACGGAGCTGGTTTCCCCGGTGACCCGATACCGATTGACGACACTATTAAGAACCGCGCGGTGCCAAACACCGGATCGACCTACTACGCCTTTACGCCAGGCTTCCAAGTCGGTCTGGGACAGCTCATCGAATCAAGTTGGACGAACATGACATCGCTCTATTTTTTCGCGCAGATCCCATTTGAGCGAGATTCCAACAACAGTCTGGCACAAGGAACCAGTTACATCTTTGGGCTTACACGCTCGTTCCAAGTAACGAACCCATCGTAAGCGAAGCGGTTGAAGTAGAGGAGGCTGACATGCGACCAAAGAGAACCAGCGCTGTGTTTATGGGGTTTGTGCTGCTCGCGGCGTTGACTGCGCTGCCGGCCTTCGATGTCTGGAGCATGGGCTCGCGAGTCCCGGCGGTCGGCATGCAGGCCGAGGATTTTCGTTTGACCGATCTAGAGGGCAAGCCTCAGAGCCTCAGTCAATATCGCGGCAAGATTGTGCTGCTGAACTTCTGGGCCACCTGGTGCAAGCCCTGCACGACCGAAATGCCGGCGATGCAAACAGCGTATGACAAACTACGCGACAAGGGCTTTGTAGTCCTCGCCGTCAACGAGTTGGAAGACGATGCAAAAGTGCGAGAACACATCAAGCAGTACGGCCATACATTCCCGGTCCTGATGGATCGCGACAACAAAGTGGCCAACCAGTTCGGCGTATTCGGATTGCCAGTGAGCGTCTTCATCGACCGAGAGGGGCGCGTGCAGGAGTACATCAAAGGTGGCCTGCTCACCGAACAGAAGATCGATGAAACCGTCGCGCGGATTCAAAAACAGAGCCGGTAAAGACAGCGGTTCCTCGATAAAGGTCTATGGTAACTACTCAGGTGTTCAGGCTGAAGTGTGAAGACTATAAATGATCTCGCAAAGCACGAATCACGCCATTCAACACCTTCTCGGTTTCTACGACCTTGGGTTCAAGCAGAGATGAATCCTCGTTGCGCAAGAAGCCCAACCCGTAAAAGCCTTCAGCCTATCTACCTGAGTTGTTACGGTTTATGAACTGTAGGATTCGACAATTTGCAGTCGGAGGGTTAGCGCTCTGGCTTGTGGCGCTCAGCGGGATTGTGTATCCGCAGCTGACGGCCCATATGGCGCAACATGAGCACCACAATGCAGCGACGCACGCCACCGCACTTTGTTCATGGCTCTGTATCGCAGCCGACGCCGTCGAAGGCACAGTGGTCGATGTCGTACCAGTCCGATACTCGACTTTTCTTGAGCAAGCGTCTCCTGTTACCCAACTCCATCTCTTCCATGGTTCGCAGCCGCCTTCGCGCGCGCCTCCTCTCCTCTAGTCCACCCTTCCCTATATTTGTCCTCACCGTTGGATCGCTCTGATCGGGATTCCTTCATCTCGTTGAAGGAATTTGACGGAAGCCTCCGATGATGGGCACGTGCGGGCTACACCATTACGACCACTGCCTCCTGCAGGAGAAAGGATATTTCATGACCGTTCATGTCAGACGATTCATTTTCAGCCTCCTGGCCGTGGGGTGGTTGTTGTCCATCATCGCACCGTCTGTTGAAGCTTCCTGCGGTTCTGTGAGCTGCTTCGTCGTCATCGGCTCGCAGCAGCAGGTACCGATGGCGGGCCTGCTAACCGTGAATGCGATTTACAGCTACACGCCGAGTGAAGCGCCTCCGGGACAAGGCGGCAGCATCCCTTTTGCCGATCAGGGAAACCAGACGCTGACGCTTGCAAGCTTGAATGCGAGTCAAATTCGAACGCTTGTTCGAACCGCGACGTTGGACATGAACTACGGGTTGACCGAGCGGTTTGGACTTCAAGTGACGCTGCCCTATAAGCAAGTGAATTCCGATGCCCAAATTGGAGGACTCAACCCGGTGCCGTACACCGATAAGGGTCTCGGCGACATTCGTGTCGCGTTGAAATACAACGTCCTCCCGACCTTGCGGACCATGGTCGTGTTGGGACTGGGTGTCGATCTGCCGACCGGGGACTATGGGCAACGGGTGCAGGGTGGATCGCTCGCGGAATCGACACTCCAAATCGGTCGTGGAAATTTCGGCCTCGTGCCGACCATTTACCAAAGCTATGAGCTGATTCCGCACCGCCTCAATCAGTTTGCCTTGGCGAGCTACCGCCACACGTACAAAAACAGCGACGGGTATAAATTTGGGGACGAGGTGAACCTCAGCGCGGGACTCAACATTATCCCGCTTGAGCAAACTCCGTGGTTCGTGCTGACGCAACAAGTCAACTATCGCTGGATGCAGAACGATTCGATGGACGCGTCACTCTTCCAGTTTAACCCGACGACGGGATCTTCGATCTTGCTCGATCCGACCGTCAAATTTCGTGCAGTGCCGACCACCGGATCAACCTACATCGCCTATTCTCCCGGCATCATGCTGAACCTGTGGGACTACGCATCGTTCTACTTCATCGCGCAAATTCCCGTGATGCGGGATTTCAACGGCAACCTCGAACAGCAGCGCAGTTATGTCTTCGGACTGAGCAGATCGTTCCAGTTACTCGGTGGGTCGTAGGGACAAGGGATAGATGATCAGCACGTTCTTGCAGATGCGGGCAGAGAATCGGCGAGGTAAATTCTCCCGTGCGATAGCGTGCGTCTGCGTGTCGCTCTGGCTGGCCGGGTCCGCCTCAATGCTGTATGGGAGCCCCACGCCACAATGGACGACACCCCATTGTCCACAATCTCATTCGAATAGCGCACAGCACACCCATGGATCATGTGCATGGCACTGCGTCAGCATCGACACACAATCCTCTACTGGCCGGTCATGGGGGCCGTCCATCGCTCCGACTGGATTCGTATCAAGGCGTCCCGGTACCACATTATGCACCGCAATCCTTAATGGAGGGCCGCCCCCTCGTGGGCCGCCTCAGACTATTCTCTCCGGATTCGTCTAAGCCATGTTACGAGGGCAGGATTCCCACGAGGAAGCCTGTAGAAACAACTCAGGAAGGATGCACACATGAAAGCGATTATGGATCAGACCACGGTCATCACAAAGGCCACAACAGCGATGCTGGGATTGGCCCTGCTCGGCTTTGCAGGCTGCAGTTCGGGAGAATCGTCTACCGGTCAACCAACGTCCGGCGGTAGTGCAGCGTTGCAGAATCCGCTTGCGTTCATCAACAATCGGGACGACAAGACCTTGTCGGTCGTTGGACTCACCTCTTCCGGTTCTCTGGCAATTTCCACAATGGGAAATGCCAATGAATTTGAGGCTAACGTTCCTGGGGACATGCAGTTTTCAGAGGGCGAATGGGTGTTCGTGAACCTAGGCGCTGCGGGCAAGGTAGCCACAATCGACCCGCTCAGCGGGGCGACTCCCATTCATGAGGCAAACCTCCCAACCGGCGAGCGGCCCGTTCACATTTATCGCGATCCGACAGATGGAGAAGTAATCTGGTCCATGAACGATGCCAACGCGACTACGGGCCTGGATTCGATTAACTGCGCGCTTCAGGGAGGGGGATCTGTCACGGTGCTTCATAACTCTCATCTCGGGCAAGGCGGGAATCCGCCCACAGTCCTGGGAACAACTTGTCTTCTCGCAGCCGGTCACAAGGTTGCTGCGTTTTCTCAGCCGACGGTGACGAATCCGGCTATTCCGCGCCTGACCTTCGTTTCAAGCACCACAGCCGGAGAAATTGCGGTGCTCGATAACGTCGAATCTTCGCCCACCTACCGAAACCTCATTGGCCGGGTGGATCTCTGTACCAATGCGGGTGAAACAGCGCAGATGCCGCCGCAACCAACGTGCAACGTCGAAAGCGCGACCCCGCTGACCACGGCGTTCACGCCGAATAAGGCGAATCCGCATGGCATTCGATGGTCGAAGGCAACAGGAAAGATATACAGCATCCAAGAAAACTACCGGGAGATCGTCGAGATCGATCCCACGCTCGTAGTTACCGGTGTGCCGGGCCATAATCAGACGGCTATCACGAGAACGCTCAACTTAGCTGGCACTTCTTACACATCCTACGGTATTACCCCCGATGGCCGGTTTCTCTTCTTGCGGGGGACAGATACGACGACAGATGCCAATCATGTCATCGGGAAACTTGCTGTGGTTGACCTCTCTGCTGCGGTGTTGTCACTGACACCTGTGGCAAGCCTGTCGGACGTAGTGCCATCCACATTCAAATTCTCGCCGGATGGAAAACGCCTCTATATGCTTCTATCGAATACTGCCACTGGGAGTGTGACTCAGCAGGCCGTTCAGAAAAAAGATCGGCTCTTCTCATTCGACCCATCGGTGTTCCCAGCACCAATCGCGCCGCTGGCAGAGGTCATCCTTCCGGCTACCACTGCTCATAATTTTGATGTGTTGGTGGAGGGAGCCGGAGAAGCGACGGGTCTCGTCGTATCGAATGGAACACCAGCTGTAGCCGGATCTATATCCCTCATAGACGCGGCCACTCATGCCATTCTTCCGCCATTTCCTGTCGGGAAAAATCCTGGCGCGGTTATGGTTTATTATCCCGGAGCGGCAAGTGGCCAAAACCAAGCCACAGCATCGCTCACAGGAGGATCTAAATCCAAGCCATCGGTGTTGCCTGAGAGGCTTGACGACCACGGCATGCCGGAGTAGAAAAACGCGCGACGTATCAGTTGTGATCTGAATTGAAGGGGGCAGGATATCCTGCCCCCTTCTGACTTCCTAAGCCACCTTCACCGGTTTCGCTCCAGCAGCGGCTCAAGCGTTGGGAAGACCCTCTCAACAATCAGGCGATAGCCCTCTCCCGTCGGATGAATGCCGTCGGCCTGATTGAGCGAGGACGAGCCTGCCACTCCATCGAGAAAAAACGGAATCAGCGTCAGGTGGTACTGCTTCGCCAAGGCATGGTAGAGCGCCTCGAACCCGTCGGTATAGTCCTGCCCATAATTCGGGGGGAGCTTCATCCCGGCTAACACGACGGTGACTGAAGCCTGCTGGAGCTGTTGAATGATCCGTTCGAGGTTGGCTTTCGTCTCTTGCAGGCTGAGGCCGCGGAGCCCATCGTTGCCGCCGAGTTCTAGAATGACGATCGCCGGCTTGTGGTTTAGGGCCCAGGAGACCCGCCGGACTCCTCCGGCTGTTGTATCGCCGCTGACTCCCGCATTCACGACCCGATAGGCATAGCCCGCTGCGTCGAGTGTCCGCTGCAGGTGAGCGGGATACGATTGATCCGGCGCCACGCCTAAGCCGGCCGTCAGGCTGTTGCCAAAGGCGACGATGCGGGGACGATCGATGGAGACCTGAGTCTTCGGCTGGCCCGGTTGCGCCTTGACATCTGTTTCCAGACGTGGTCCCACGCCATTGCGAGAAGAGATCGGAGACGGAGGGGGAGAGGCGGACGCACTGCCGAGGTCATACCCACAGGGGAGGATCAGGGAAAGGCAGAGGCAGGAAAATAGTTTTGTGAGAATCCATGAGCGGCGCATGTTCATCCAGTATAATATAGCCTTCACGTGGACGATACTGTGGGAGTCTGACCGACGACATGATTACCATCTCTCATCTGACCATGCGCTTAGCCGGTGGTGGCCATGAGGTCACGATCCTTGATGATATCACACTCGAGATTCCTGATAAGCAGCGCGTGGCCATCGTCGGTCCATCCGGGAGCGGTAAGTCCACCCTGCTGGGCCTCATCGCGGGACTGGATCGCCCGACGTCCGGCTCCATCGCGTTGAACGGCGTGGAAATCTCTACGATGCGCGAGAATGCCCTGGCGAGGTATCGTCGCGATCACATCGGCTATATTTTCCAATCTTTCCATCTCATTCCCACTCTCACCGCCCTGGAGAACGTTCTGGTGCCGTTGGAGTTAGCAGGAATGAGCACGGCGCAGGATCGCGCGACGGAACTGTTACAGACCGTCGGCCTGGAAGAGCGACTGCATCATTATCCCGTCCAACTGTCGGGAGGCGAGCAACAGCGTGTGGCGGTGGCCAGAGCGTTTGCTTGTCACCCACCGATTCTGTTGGCCGACGAGCCAACCGGCAACCTGGATTCGGCCACGGGACAGCACGTGATGAATCTGCTCCTGGCTCTCCATCGCGATTACGGCACCACCTTAGTCCTCGTCACGCATGATCGAGCCATCGCGTCTTCGATGGAGCGCGTGATTGCGTTGCGCGACGGACGCATCGAATCCGACCGCCTCACTGACCCAGACAATCGGCTCGCAGAGTCATCCCAGTGAATCGCTTCATTTTGAGGATGGCCTGGCGTGAAACCCGGGGAGCCTGGCGGCACTTTCTCTATTTCTTCGCCTGTATCGCGATCGGTGTCGGGGCCTTGGTGGGGGTGTCCCTCTTTGGCACGAACATGGAGCGTGCCGTCACGAAAGAAGCGCGGGGGTTGTTAGGCGGCGATCTCGAAGTACGTCTGACGCATCCGCTGAGTCTCGCTGGACAGGCGGTGATGAACTCGCTGGGCGAACGAGACATGGCTTTCACCCATGTGAGCGAGCTCGTGGCCATGGCCGCGCGCACAACCAAAGGGTCCGCTGCAACCCAATCGATCCAGATCATTGAACTGAAAGCGGTCGAGTCGGCGTATCCTCTATATGGAACGATCCGACTCGATCCGGCGCAATCGCTTGATGTCCTGCTACGCCCGGATGAGGTCCGCTGTGGCGGGCATGCCTGCTTTGGCGCAGTGGTGCAGGAGTCGCTGCTGATTCGGATGGGCCTCTCGGTCGGGGATCAATTGAAGATCGGTCACGCGACATTTCTGATCAACGGCCTCGTACGGACCGAGCCGGATCGCATGGCCAATGCCTTCACCTTAGGCCCCCGGGTGATGATCACGCAGGAGGGATTAAGGGCAGCTGAGCTGATCAAGCCAGGAAGCCGGGTGCGAGAACGGTATCTCGTGAAGATGCCCTCCGATATGCCGGTGGAGCCGCTCCTCGCTGAGCTGCGCGATCGGCTGGTGGCAGATTCCGCGCGCGTATCCAGCTATCGCACGGCCCAGTCACAGTTGAGACAATTTCTCGACCAACTCTCCCGCTATCTCGGGCTGATCGGTCTCACCGCGCTATTCATCGGTGGACTGGGGGTCGGGACCTCGATTCATGCGTTCTTGCGGGACAAGTTGCGGACGATTGCGATCTTAAAAGCGCTCGGCGCGGATTCGGTCACGGTGGTCTCCATGTATGTGGTGCAAGCGATCTTCCTGGGATGTGTCGGGAGCCTCGCCGGGATCTTGCTGGGGATTGCGCTCCAACGAGGGCTCCCTCCCCTCATGGCGGCTCTGTTTGTATCCGACCTCCTCGATCAATTAGGCGTCTCCTCAGAATTGTCGTGGTTCTCGGTCTGGCCTTTGATGAAAGGGGCTGCACTGGGACTGTTGTCGACGTTGCTCTTTACCCTGTGGCCTTTGTTGAAGATTCGAGATGTTCACCCAGGTGCGATCTTCCGGCGCGATGCGGAACAGGCGACGGTCGAGCACGGGACTCCTTCGTCACGATGGTGGGTGAAATGGGGGCTGGCCGATCGATGGAATGTCGGCACGGCCGGAGTGATCGTTCTCGGGCTATGCGCACTCTCCGTGTGGCAAGCAGGCTCCTGGTCGATCGGCTTCCTGTTTCTCGGTGCATTGTCTCTCGCCATCACGATCCTCTTTGTCTGTGCGCAAGTGTTCGTGCGGGGGCTGGCCTGGGCGCCGATGCCTCGCGTCTTGAGCCTTCGCTATGCCCTGGGCAATGTGGTGCGGCCGGGGAGCCAGGCGACCGGGATCATGGTCGCCATCGGCATCGGCGTGATGGTGATTGTCACGGTGTCGCTGGTGGAACAGGCGTTGCTCAGCCAGATACAGGAGAAACGGCCGGTGGATGCCCCGACCTTTTTCTTTATCGATATTCAAGCTGATCAAGCGAAGGAGTTCGTGTCGTTGGTTGATCGAGAGACTGGTCGGGCGCGTCCGGAGCTCACACCACTGGTGCGTTCGCGACTCCATGCGATCGATGGACATATCGTCATGACGGAAGAGAGTTTGGAGAAGGACGACAAGCGCACGGAGGGGAAAGAGGCGCGGGGGAAACAATGGTATTTCACCCGTGAGTATGTGCTGACTTTCCTTGACCAGTTACCGAAAGACAATGAGCTGGTTAAAGGGGAATGGTGGAAGCCCGGGCAGGTCTTTTCGACCCCACTGGTTTCAGTAGAGGAGGACGCTGCCACGCATTTAGGTCTCACGATCGGCTCGATCGTGGAGTTTGATATTCAGGGGGCCACGGTGTCGGCGAAGGTGAGCAGTATTCGTAAAGTCGAGTGGGGAAATTTCTCGACGAATTTCTACATGATCTTATCCCCGGGCGCGCTGGGAGAGGCTCCGTTTACCTATGTGGCGACGGTACGGGTCCCGCCGGAGAAAGAGGTGCCGTTGCAACAGGCGGTCGTCGCCTCATTCCCGAACATCAGTGCGATCCATATCGGCGACGTGCTCGATGGGTTCGCGCGTGTTCTCGACCGTCTCTCGCTGGCAATCAGGGCGGTGGCGTTATTTTGTGTTGTGGCCGGTGGGTTGGTCATGGCGGCGGCACTCGCAGCGACACGCTACCGGCGTCTCTACGAGTCGGTCATTCTGAAGGCGCTCGGCGCGACCCGAGGCCTGATTGCACGTGCCTTTGCCATGGAGTATGTCCTGTTGGGCGCCGTCGCCGGGTTGATTGGACTGACCCTCGGGACTGTCTTATCATGGGCCGTATTGCGGTTTCTGTTCGATCTTCCCTGGAGCATACACCCACAGGTGCTTGGCATCGGCCTCCTCCTCACGATGTTGCTGACGCTGATCGTGGGCTTTGCGAGCACCTATCGGATTCTCGGCCAACGGCCGCTGGCCGTGCTTAGGCACGAGTAAACGATGCAACCAGCAGGATGCTGAAAAAGCCCGCCAGCATCGTTCTCGCCGAGCTCACAAGAACTGTGAAACGTGAGGCGAGAAACGAGAAACGAGAAACGAGGGTCAGCCTCGGAGCTGCGGCCTTGTTTGGGAAAAGGCGCGTCTCGGCGCGCCGGGGTTGGGCGGGTGAGAAAGTCGCGCGCAGTGGAAGACAACCGGTCTGGTTGCTGAGAGGACTGAAGAGGGAGCGAATCGACAATCAGTTTGCGTGATCGGGAAGGCGTAGGTCGAGAATGCGGCGGAGGCGTCGTTCCTCCGAGCGGAGGAGACTGGAAAAGCGAAGCCCGATCCCTTCGGCACAACGGGAGCGCACAATGGCGCCATCGATCATGATGGGATCATCGTACTCGGCCGGATGAAATTCCAGCATCACCTGGCATCCCATCGGAATGCGCTGGCTCGTACGCACGCGGCATCCTCTGAGTGACAAATTCGACAGTATCCCTTCGACGACGACGTGCTGGCTCGGATCGTGGGTGGGGCGGACCTGCGCCGGGTACTGCACCGAAACCCGGTCATAGTTGCGGCGAGGATTTGTCTTCATGCGGCCAAGGAACGTGGTGAATCGGTGCGCACAGAGCTGGCACCGGACCGGGTAAATGGTCAGGGCGCCGAGCAGGTGATCGGTCACGCCTCTTCGAGGTGCCAACCGCGTTTTGGATGTCCCGCAGCGCGGGCAATTCCACGTGTGCATCGCGAACATCACGGTCCCCACGAAGTGGCTCTAGAGGCTGATCGCAGGAAATATACAGGTGGCCGATTGTAGCGATGCCAATGGCAACACGACAAGCCCCCCTTCCGTATTACCAGTGCTGGGTAGCTTGGTGGAGTGTCAGTGCGGTGGCTTCAGAATCGAGTATTACGGCCATCCGGCAGGCGGGCGAGGAGAATGGTTCAAGCTTGACGGTCGTTCCCTTGGCGCGAAGTGTCGTCACCATGGCGTCCACGTATCGACCGCGAGTCCGATCCCACCACCGGCATCGGCGCCAGGGCTGACGCTTTCCGCAAAGGTTGTGATGGCGAAGGTGCCGCCTACCAGGTCGTATTCGGTTCAGGCATCTTGAAATACTCGCGAGACTGTCAGCCCGAGATCCTGCTCGTAGAACCTCCGCGTGCGGGCGATGTCTGTCATGGGATACATGGTGAAGGCCATGCTCGTGATCATGGGCTCTCTCCTTGCCAATACCGGTCTATCGGTATTGAGCGAGGTATGTGCCCAAGGCCTGGCTGTCTCGCTCTCGAACCGTGACGGCGATCCGCAAATGTTCGAGATATTGATCGAGCGTTTTCCCGCCGAGGTCGATCTTACGCGTGGTGAAAAAGTCCCGCACGTCTCGCTCGAGTTCAGGTGTGGCGAGGCTGATGATCCCACCGCACATGCGGCGCAGTCCCTGTTTGGGGAAGCTGTGGTCCATCTTCTCCCAGTTCGTTTTCACAAAAGTCCAGGCTAATTCTCTGCCATAGACATTGCCCAGGATAGCGCTGACGAGAAACGGCGCGTCTTGCGTGCGGATTTCTCCGCTGATGGTGCGAACGAGCGTGCGGTCGAGCAAGGCCTTGGGCTGGAATGATGCGAGCGAGAAGAGATAGCGGCGTTCCTCTTGGGGTGTGGCAGCCGTGCGGAACCGCTCGTTAAATTCGTCATACCGGGGTGCGTCGCCCGTATGTGCGAGGATCGCGACGAGTGAAGGCACGATATTGGGGTCAACGGCTGTCGCGTCGTTGCAGTAAGCCAGGTACAGCTCGGCTGCGCGCCGTTGGATGGCCGGATCATTGCCGAGTTTACCCTGTACGCCGATCAGTTCACCCCGCAGTTGTTTCGTCAGCTCGCTCTCGTCGCTGCGAGGGACCCAACCCAGGTCTGCAGTGGCCGGACCGATCCGACCGCGCACGAACGATTCGAGCGCCGGTCGATCCTCCACGGTGATAATCCGGTTCAGAAAGGAGAAGGAGTCGATTAATACAGCCCAGACATTCTTATCCCGCTCCGTAGTGAAGCGGGCTGTCAGGTCAAGATAGTCCGTAAGAGGCATGAGGCCGGCGACGGTGGTGGCCCAGGCGTCGTCGATGAGGTTGAACCGCTCGGTCACGGCGAGTCGATCGATGCCGCGGTTCAGGAGCCGATCGAGCAGGTCTGGTGCATAGCGCACCCGATAGAAGCCATGGCCTCCCTCGTTGAGCAGGATGGTCTCCCAATCGTGGGGGAGCGGGACTGTCGTGTCCTTCTCCGTCAGCAACATGCGCGAGGTGCTGGTCTTGCCGGCTGCGGTGATTCGCATCTGGAGCGGGATCTGCCATGTTTGAGGGACGGGGTAGGGGGTAAGGGGCAAGGGGTTAGGCAGATAGGTGAAGCGCTGCTGGGACAGGACAAGCCGGCGCGACTGATTGATCTCGGCCGTAATGAGGGGATACCCTGGTTGGAAAATCCATCCGTTCATGAGCTCAGGCACCGGCTGTTTGGCGATCTTCCCCATCGATACCCAGAGATCATTCGTGTCTGCGTTCCCATAGGTATGCGCGCGCAAATAGTCGCGGACTCCGTCGCGGAAGACCGTCGGTCCAATGTGCTGTTCTAACATTCGGAGTACCGACGCGCCCTTTTCATAAGTCAGAACGTCGAACATCGCATCGGCGTCCTTGGGGGCCTGCACCGGATATTCGATCGGTCTCGTACTCCGCAGTCCGTCTACGGAAAAGGCCGCGGCGCGCGAGACTCCGAAGCTGTCCCATCGTTTCCATTCCGGTTTCCAGGCATCCACGGCCAGCATTTCCATGAAGGTGGCGAAGGCTTCGTTCAGCCAGAGCCCGTTCCACCAGGACATCGTGACCAAATCGCCGAACCACATGTGCGCGTTTTCATGCGCGACCACATCGGCCACGCGCTCCAGTTCGCCATGCGTGGCACTCTTCCGATCGACCAGCAGGGCCGTTTCACGGTATGTAATGGCGCCCAGATTTTCCATGGCCCCGGAGGCAAAGTCAGGAATGGCGAGCAGGTCGAGCTTGTCACCGGGGTAGGGGATCCCGTAGTAGCTCTCAAAAAAGGAGAGCGATGCCTCCGCAATGTCTTGGCCAAATCGAGTGAGATGCCCTTTCCCAGGGACGGCCCAGAGGCGAAGCGGGGTCTGGCCGACCATCACCGGTTCGGTCGGCTCGATCCGGCCTACGATGAACGCGACCAGGTAGGTGGACATCTTCATCGTATCGGCGAAGCGCACCACCTTCTTCCCACCCGCAAGTGTTTCGGATGCGATCGCGGTGTTGGAGACCGCGGTTAACGTTGGATCGATGATCAACGTCGCCGCAAAGACGGCTTTGAAGTCCGGCTCATCCCAGCAGGGAAAGGCGCGGCGGGCGTCTGTGGCTTCGAACTGTGTCGCGGCAAGCTGGTGAGTCATGCCATGCTTGTCTTTGTAGGTACTTCGGTAGAAACCACGGAGTTTGTCGTTATGCATGCCGTAGAATCTCATCGTCAGTTTCCAGATACCTGGCGAGAGAGGCGTGGTGAATGTGAGATGGCAACGCTCGAGTGCTGCATCCAATGTAATGGTGGCCTGTTTTACGGGTGCTGAATCTCCTTCAATCTGCGCCGAGGTGATCTCGAGCTCAATGGCGTTGAGGACGATTTCAGAGGTTGGCTGATGGACTGTCAGGGTGATGGTTTCCTCTCCAGCGAAGCGTGCGGCAGTCAGGTCCGGCTCCAATCGTAGATCGTAGCGAAGCGGAACTACATGTCTTGGAAGCCGGTATGGATCGAGCGTGCCCGGAGAAGAATCCTGGTTCATATCCTCACCTTTCGGTCGTTCGGTGGCTGCTTGTGCGAAGGCAGTGTGGAGCCACGGGCTGAAGAACTGTGTGAGTGGAAAGGCCACGAGGAAGCGGCCATGCTTAACGAGGGCCTGCAGGGTCTGTCGCCTGCCGACCGGCTCACTCATGTCCTCGGCGCAGGGTGCGTCTCAACTCCGTTGGGTGTGCCCACGATGAGCAGGTCTGTTCGTCCGACAAAGAGGCCGGTCTCGACGATTCCTGGAATCAGGTGCAAGGCGATTTCGAGTTCTCGCGGGCTGTCGATCCGCGGGAGATGGACATCCAGAATCACGTGGCCTGTTTCCGTGTAAAACGGCGACCCGTTCCGTTCCCTGAGCACCACACGACTCTGCGTGAGGGCCTCAATTTCTCGTGCCGTACTTCCCCAGCCGAAGGGGATCACCTCGACGGGAAGCGGGAAGGATCCCCCCAGTACGGGGACTCGCTTGGTATGGTCGACCAGTACAATGAACTGCTTGGCCGAAGCCGCGACAATCTTTTCCTTCAGGAGCGCGCCGCCTCCGCCCTTGATGAGATTGAAGCCAGGATCGACCTGATCGGCCCCGTCGATCGCCACATCGATCACCCAGGCATTATCGGCATCGATGAGGATGATTCCTTCTTGCTTGGCGAGCGAGGCCGTTTCCTTCGACGTGGACACTCCGCGAAGTGTCATGCCCGCGCGGATCTTTTCCCCCAGCGCGATGACCATATGCTTGGCCGTTGAGCCGGTCCCGAGGCCAACGACCATCCCATCGCGAACGAATTCGACAGCTGTTCGCGCTGCGGCTTTCTTCAGGCTGTCGAGATCCTGGTTGCTCATCATGATGTGGAGGTATGGGAGAGGGCCGCGGCGACGGATGCGGCACCGAGTAGGGCGGTTTTCTGATTTATCACCACTTTGACCGGGATCGAACTCATCAAGCGCTTATAGCGGCCTTTGTTGATGAATGCCTTCATGAATGTTCCGTCTTTCAGTTTGGCCAGCAATTTCGGTGCGATGCCGCCGCCCAGATACAGGCCGTTGAGTGCCAGGGCTTTCAGGGCAAGATTGCCTGCTTCGGCTCCATAGATGGAGGCAAACATGTCGAGCGCCTGCTTCGCGATGTCTGCCTGCCCCTTGAGCCCGGCTGCTGCGATCACCGCAGGAGGGTCGCCGGCTTTGATTTGTTCAGAGAGCCACGTCGGCTCATTCTTCTTGCTGTCGCGGAGATAGTCATAGATGGCATGCAGACCGGGACCAGACAACACACGTTCGTAACTCACGTGCAGGTAGTTACCGCGCAGATGGCGCAGCAGTTCAATTTCGTTGTCATCGTTCGGTGCGAAGTCCGCATGACCCCCTTCCGACGGCATAGGTTGATAGCGCGTGCCGTTCCAGAAGAGGATAGATTCGCCCAGTCCGGTTCCCGCCGCGATCAGGGCGAGCGCCTGGTTGTGCGGTGGTGGAGCTCCGGCGTTGAGGACTTCGACTTCGTCCGCTCGGAGCAGCAGAATCCCGTGGGCCATGGCTTCGAGATCGTTGAGCAGCTTCACTCTCGGTATATCGAAACGCTTCGCCAGTGTTGCGCCATCGACCACCCACGGGAGGTTGGTCGTCTGACAACGGTTCTGAATGACGGGGCCGGCGATGCCGAAACAGGCTGCGTTGATTTTCGACGGTTTTTCCGCTAGGCGCTCCGGTTCTGGCTCGGCGTCGTCGCTCTTCTCGGTTGCGAATTCGTCGATGGGCGTCGGGGGCTTCGGTGGGACGAGAAATTCAGTGAGCATGTCCTCGAGCGAGGTGTAATCGGCACTGTGGAACGACTCCAATCGGACGGGATCGACGCGCTCCTTTTTCCAGTCGAACAGGGCTAAGTGAGTTTTTGTGCCCCCGATATCTCCGGCAACAATCATCCTGCCCTCATGTGCCCGTCCCCCGTTGATGTATCGGAAGCTCGACTGCCGCAGCTTGGTCGAGGAGCCAGATGAGGCGACCTCCCTCTGGTTCGACTAACGCGGCGGGGAGTTGTCGTTCTGCCTCGGTCTTTGGATCGAGGATGGCTTTCACGATTCCTGCTTTGCCGGCTCCCGCGACGAGAAACAGTACCACACTCGCCCGGTTGATCACACCTAGGGTCATGGTCAGTCTAGTCGGTGGACCTTTTGGAGACTGGGTCACGGCAATCAGGCTCTGGTTGTCCCGCAGGGCTGGTGACCCAGGAAACAGAGAGGCCGTGTGCCCATCTTCGCCTAGCCCTAAGAGGACAAGGTCAAGGGTTGGGTGGGTGGATGGTGATGTCTTAGTTGCACGACGCAACTGCTGTTCATACTCATGGGCCGCCGCTTGTGGGTCACGGGATTCCCCTGCCATACGATAGACCTGCGAGGGCGTAACTTTCAGAGGGGTGAACAGGGTTTTCTTGGCCAAGGCGTAATTGCTTTGAGGGTCATCCGGAGGAACGAGGCGTTCGTCGCTAAAGAAAAAGGCGGTTCGTGACCAATCGAAGCGATCGGCGAAGGGGGGAGAGCTTAGTGCCCGGTAGAGGGTTTCCGGTGTTGTGCCGCCGGAGAGGGCGATGAGGAATCGCCCGTTCTCGCGAACAGCCTCTTGGCCCACGGCGTGCACGAGTTCCACTGCTGCCGCAGCCCATGTTCGACTGTCGTGAGAGATGCGGATTTCGGGGGGGCGGGCCATCTTATTTCTTACCGGTGCGCCTGCCTCTGGTGCGCCGTATGGTTGGACGCCGAGTCAGCGTGCGAGGGGCCAGGGACTTCGTCAGCGCCTGAATAGTCGCGACCGGGTTCTTGCCCAAGGACAAGAGAATGGCCTGCTGATCATGTGCTTGGAGCGCCTGTATGTCGCCGGCGGCTTGGGCCTGCGCGAGCGTGCGAAAGGTGAAGGGTTTTCCGGGAATGTTGAGATCAGGAATCATCGGATCGACGAGTTGTAAGAAAAGTCCGCTCCTCGGACCCCCTTTGTGGAGTTGGCCTGTCGAATGGAGGTAGCGCGGACCATAGCCGGCTGTCGTGGTCACATGGTGATGGGAGACGAGCGTTCTTCGCAACGAGCGAATGGCCTGTTCCATCTTGGAGGATGGTGTCGCATAAGCCAAGATGGCGACGTAGGCGCCTGGGCGACCGTGGCGCTTGAGTTGTGCCACGGCTTGGGCCACGGTCGCGTGGGTCTGTTTCGGCAACCGGCCGGTGGACTGGATGGTTTCCAGTACGCGGGCGGTGTTGTCTTTACTTTCCTGGACGTTCGGTTGGTCGAAGGGGTGAATTCCCAGGAGATGTCCTGCCAGAGCGGTGGCGACTTCCCACCGGAAAAACTCTGCTGCGAGATCGTAACGGTCTTGGAGCGTGAACGTGAGGACCGGATGACCCTGTCGCGTGAGCCCGGCGATGTGTCGGTCGAGCTGTCTATTCCGATCTCCCTTCAACCTCAGATAGACAAAGAGCCGGTCCGTGCCATAGGCGGTCGGTGAAACAAGCGGTTCGCTCGCTACAGGGATCAGGCCTTTTCCTTCCTTGCCGGTGCTTTCTGCGAGGAGTTGTTCCGCCCACAGACCAAATGTGGCGATTTGTGGTGATGCGATCAGTGTGACCTTGTTGCGTCCTGTTTGCGCCAGTGAGGCCATCGTTGCGGCAAGGTCGGCACCGGGGTTCTGTCCAAGAGGGGGCTGGATTCGACAGGCCTGGGCCATGGCTGTGCCCCGCGTGAGCAATCGTGTGACATCGATTCCCATCAGGGCCGCAGGGACTAATCCAAAATAGGAGAGGACCGAGTACCGTCCACCGATGTCGGGGGGGTTCGTAAAGATGCGCCAAAACTGATGCTCTGCCGCTAGTTTTTCCAACCCGGTGCCTGGATCAGTAATGGCGAGAAACTGTTCGCCGCTTTGGTGGCCCTTGATCTGATGAACCAGCTCCCAAAAGTGGGCAAAGAGGGACATGACTTCGATCGTTCCACCGGATTTGCTGGCGAGGATGAACAGGCTTCGAGCCGGGTCGATCGCCTGTGTGACCTGTCGAATCCAGCCTGGAACGGTAGAATCGAGGACCCACAGGCGTGGGAACCTGCTGGATGGTCCAAATGATGCGCGCAGCACTTCCGGTCCCAAGCTGCTGCCACCCATCCCGAGCAGAACCACATCGCGGATGCCGCGCTTTTTGGCCAAAGTGCCTAAGGTTCGCAACTCCTCGGTCCGATCTTTCATGTAGTCGATGATGGTTAGCCAGCCGAGGCGGTTGGTGATGTCGGTGGGATCTTGCTTCCAGAGTTGATGGTCGCGAGCCCACAGTCGCTCGACCGCATGGGATGCGGAGAGGCGTGCATTCGCCGCAACGACCAGGGATTGAAGTTCCGAGGGAAATGATCGATGAGTCTCGAGTTTCATGCTAAGCCTTTTCCCTATTGTAAATATCGAATGAGAGAAACACAAACATGAGGGCTCACCTACAGCGTTGCGGTTCAATGGATGAGAAAGAGCATGCCTCCTGTGACCGTCCAGGCGAGAGATTGCGCATGATCGAGAGAGACAGTCAGACCTAGAGGAGGAGGGAGACGGAGACTTGTTTCCAGTCCAGAGGATGTTTCCCCACGACGTGGGCCTGCCCATGCTAGGAAAACATTCCCACAGCATAGCCGTATGAGACATGTGAGACTGGGGGAAAAGGCGAGACACGAGGAATTAGGGCTTGCGCGTCTCGCCTGTCGTGCGCGTGAGAGGCTGGCGGACTTTTTCAGCATCCTGATTAGAGCGGGTCTACCTCATGATGCCCTTGTGCAAGGTGATCGTTCCTGGCTGGCTGGATAGCACGTAGTTTGACAGGGCGCCACCCCGTCCTTATAATATACCGTTCTTCCGTGAGTCTTCTTAGGCAAGGAGTGATCGCATGTCGTTTACATCTCAGCAGCCATCGAATCTCAAGAGAAAACGTGAGCATGGATTCCGTAAGCGGATGAGCACGAAGAATGGCCGGAAGGTCTTGGCTCGTCGTCGTGCGAAGGGGCGGGCCCGCTTGACCGTATAGGCCGAGCGACGCTGGCTAGGGCTTCACGAAGGCATCTTCGCCCTCCGTTATGTCCCCCAGACAAGGTAGTTCCCAACACAGGATGACGGTGTGTGGTCATGACCGAGCCCGGAGGCCTGGTCTCGAAGGGGAAGTCCTGTGCAAGCTGGCCCTCTCCCAGGATGATGGCGATGTCGCAGGGTGGAGGTGACAGGGATCTGTTCCTGAAACGCAGCCGAGACATCGAGTATGCCAAGGAGCATGGTCATCGTATCTCGACCACTTTGTTTAATATGGTGATTTGCCAGACTGGCGTGAGTGATAGCCGGGTTGGTATTGTGGTGGGCAAGCGATTCGGGGGAGCCGTCAGCCGAAATCGGGTGAAGCGCTTGTTTCGGGAGCTCACGCGGCAACTGCGCGGTCAATTACTCCCAGGGCACGCCCTGGTGGTCTTCCCCAAGCGGGATTCTATTACGCAACCCTTTGCCATCTTGAAAGGGGTGTGGTTGTCGGCGCTCCAGCGCCAACGGTTGCTTCGTACCCTTGAGGGCTAGCATGCGCCAGTGGTGTCTGACTCTTTTTGCCTGGTATCGCTATTGGCTCTCGTCGTTCCTGAAACCGGCCTGCCGTTTTGCGACCATCTGCTCAGAATATACGAGTGCCGCGATCAGGAGGTATGGGGTGCTGCATGGTCGCAAGCTTGTGACCAGCTTTCTGCTGAAATGTTTCCCGTTTCATCTTGTAGGATTGGAACCTGTGAAGTAGTAGGGGCATAACTGCTCACATCGGGGTAGCGGTATATTTATGGACAAACGCGTTGTCATCTTTCTCGTTCTATCGTTAGCGATCATTCTGGGATTTGACCTGTTCCTCAAACAGATGGGGTGGCTTCCTGAGCTGCCACCTGCTCAGGATGGCGCTGTCACGAGCTCCTCCGCGGAGCGAGAGCCAGCTCCCGCCCTCGAAACAAGCCAGAACAGTAGCACGACCAGTCTGAGCGTCCCTACCCAGTCAGGTCAAAAGTCCACCGCTCCCTCGTCGGATATTTTGCCAGCAACATCGGAAGAGAGAGTGACGGTTGAAACGGATCTGGTTCGGGTTGAACTGTCGAATCGTGGTGGGGTGATTCGAAGCTGGGAGCTGAAGCGATACCATACGGCACCCCCCGAAGTGAAGCCGGTGCAACTCGTCTATCAAGTGGGAAAGTTCAAAGGCCCACTCTCCATTACGGTCGCGAACCCCGACATCGACAAAACGATTCGAGAAGGCCTCTATAGTATTGAGAAAGATTTCACGAGTCTCGATGCCGCTCATCCTGTCGGGCATGTCACGATGCAATTTCACAATTCAGTCACCCATCTCGGTGTGGAGAAACGGCTGACATTTCATCACGATAGTTATGTGGTGGATGTATCAGTCGCCCTGGAGGGCGTGACTGAGTCCTATGATGTCGGGTTGGGGACTAACTTCGGTATCGTGGAATGGGGCGATGGGTTCATCGGTCTGATCGGATCTGCCTTGCGGGTTGACGACAAAACAGAAAAAGAGACGCCGGATAAGGAGCTTGAGCGGAATGGGGCGGTTCAGTGGGTCGCATTGCAGGATAAGTACTTTCTTTCTGTGTTGATGCCGAAGAAGGGTGAGGCCGCTCTCGTCAAGACGGAGGACAAAAAGGTTGTGTCGGCTGGGGTGAGGATGGCCGCGTCAGGAGTAGCGTCCTCCTCGGTTGCGCTTCAACTGTATGCAGGCCCGAAGGAATACGACACGCTCCGCTCCTTGGGTGTGGGCTTGGAAGATATGATCGATTTCGGATGGTTCATCTTTGGTAGTTGGACTGTGGTGAAGTCGGTCGCTAAGCCGATCTTTTACGTGCTGCGATTCATCCATGACTATGTCCCTAATTACGGGGTCACCATCATCCTGCTGACAATGTCGATCAAGCTGTTATTTGTGCCGTTGCAATACAAGAGCTACAAGTCGATGAAAATGATGCGGGTGATCCAACCCAAGATCAAAGAGGTCCAGGAGAAATATAAGGGTGATCGCGACCGTCTGAACAAGGAGTTAATGAAGCTGTATAAAGATCAGAAGGTGAATCCGCTGGGCAGCTTGCTCCCGATGTTCTTGCAGATGCCGGTCTTTATAGCCCTGTTCAATGTCCTCTACATGACGATCGATTTGCGCCAATCCCCTTTCATGCTCTGGATTACCGATTTGTCGGTGCAGGATCCCTACTATGTGTTGCCGGTGATCATGGGGGCGACGATGTTTATCCAACAGAAGATCACGCCCACCACGATGGATCCAGCACAGGCGAAGATCATGTTGGTGCTCCCGGTGGCCATGACATTCCTGTTCGTAAATTTTCCCGCGGGCCTTGTGCTGTATTGGCTGACGAACAATGTCCTGACCATCTCCCAACAATTGATCACGGATCGTTTTATGTTTCGTAACATGCCACTCATCTCGGCAGGGGCGGAGCAGCGCGGCGGCTCGAACGCATAGGTGCCCCCTCGGTATGCAGCCAGCTACAAAACAGGCCCGCTGATAAAGGGAACGGCCACCTAAGCAGAGGGCGGCCACAGTCCTCCGGCAGCCGCAGACTGTGGCGCGAGAAGCGCGAGATGATTCTACGCAGGCCAGAACTTCACGGACCCGCACGTCTGCAGCATCCTGCTTGTGAAAGAGTCGTCATGCTTGGAGGACTCGAAGATACGATTTGTGCCATTGCCACGCCTGCAGGCGAGGGTGGCATAGGGATCGTTCGTCTGAGTGGCCCTCAGGCGCTTGGAATCGCTTCTCAAGTTGTTCGGTTGCGGTCTGGCATTCCCCTCTCATCGGTTCCCTCGCACACGCTGCATCTTGCCGATCTTGTGATGCCTGCATCGGACAAGCGGAAAGATGCGCGAATCGTTCATAAATTCCAGCCTGTATCGGACCTCCTCGATGAAGCGCTCGTGGTTTATATGAAGGCTCCGCGGTCGTTTACGGCGGAGGATGTGGTGGAGATTCAGTCTCATGGCGGGGCATTGGTGCTGGGGACGGTCTGCAAGGTTTGTATAGAGTCCGGTGCACGGATGGCGGAGCCGGGTGAGTTTACGAAGCGGGCCTTTCTTAATGGACGGTTAGATCTTTCCCAGGCGGAAGCGGTACTCGATACAATCAGGGCCACATCATCCGCTGGACTGAATATCGCTCAACGACATCTACGGGGTGATCTCGCTCGTGAGGTGGAACAGGCTCGGACCTCTCTCCTGACGGTGTTGGCCCATGTAGAGGCGGGGATCGATTTTGTGGACGAAGATATTTCATTTCTTCAACGCGATGAACTGTTGCGAATCGTGAGGGAGGCGTGTGCGGTGGTTCAGAAACTGGAAGCGACGGCGCAGGAGGGGCGGATCTTGCGGGAAGGCGCGCGCGTCGTCATCCTTGGCCGCCCGAATGTCGGCAAGTCTAGCTTGTTGAACCGTCTCCTGAGGGAAGAGCGGGCGATTGTGACGGCTATTCCTGGGACGACGAGGGATGTGATCGAAGAATCCATCGATCTTGACGGGGTGATGATTCGTTTGGTTGACACGGCAGGAGTGCGGGAAACGGACGATTTAGCCGAGCAGGAAGGGATCAAACGAACGCGTGCCGCACAGGACGAGGCGGATCTCTTGTTAGTGGTAGTGGATGGGAGTGTGCCCCTCACAAGCGATGATCGGGAGCTCTTGAGTGTGTCCAGCAATCGCAAGCATGTGGTGCTGCTGAACAAGGCGGATCTTGCCGATACTGTGGAGACGGACGCCGCGCTTGCGGGGCATTCTTCTTACCGTATTTCTGCAAAAACTGGTTTGGGCGTTGAGATGGTGAAGGCGGCTCTTCGTGCTCAGCTGGTGTCCGGGGGATTTGAGGCGGCGGAGAGCGTCACGGTGACGAACGTCCGACATCGTGACGCGTTGCGCCGGGCTGGTGAATCCTTGGCCCAGGCTCTTGAGTCCGTGCAGTGTGGGATGGCCGGGGAGCTTGTCTCGATCGATGTGCGCGCAGCAGCCGACGCGCTCGGAGAAATTACGGGCGCCATTACGACGGACGAGATTCTTGGTCGGATCTTTTCAGAATTCTGTATCGGCAAGTAGGCAAAGGTTGAACGTGGGACAGGCGGTTGACGTCATTGTGGTGGGTGGAGGTCATGCAGGCTGCGAGGCCGCCTTGGCCGCGGCGCGTATGGGTGCGCGAACCTTGCTGCTTACGATGGATCGTGACCGTATCGCCCAGATGTCGTGCAACCCGGCGATCGGGGGAATCGCCAAAGGACACATGGTAAAGGAAATCGATGCGCTGGGTGGGGAGATGGCGCGGAACACCGATCAAGCCGGCATCCAGTTCCGCTTCATCAATACGAGTAAAGGTCCGGCGGTGCGAGCTCTCCGTGTCCAATGCGACAAGAAACTATATCGAGACGCCATGCAACGAACGTTGAGCCGGCAGGCGGGGCTGGCGATCGGCGAGGGGACGGTCGATCGCTTGCTGATGCATGCCGGTGCGGTGAGGGGCGTGGTGACGGATGGCGGTGATCACATTCAAGCGAAGGCCGTTATTCTGACATCAGGTACATTTCTTAAGGGACTTATCCATATCGGCTTGCATCATTTTCCTGCGGGGCGCGCCGGAGAGGCGTCCGCCGAGCACCTGTCCGATTGTATGCGTGACCTGGGGTTCGAAGTGGGCCGGCTCAAAACCGGCACGCCTCCTCGCTTGGATGGGGCGACCATTGACTTTTCCGTGATGGTGCCGCAGCCGGGTGATGATCCGCCGCCGCCATTTTCGTATCGGACCCACCGGATTGAGAACCGGCAGCTCCCCTGTCATTTGACTCATACCAATCGAGCGACGCACGAGTTGATCCAGCGCAATCTGGACCGGTCTCCCCTCTACAGCGGCATTATTGAGTCGGTGGGGCCGCGGTACTGTCCGTCGATCGAGGATAAAGTCGTACGCTTTGCAGACAAAGAACGACACCAGATTTTTATTGAGCCGGAAGGGTTGGATAGCCGTGAATTTTATCCCAACGGGATCTCCACCAGCCTACCGGTTGATGTGCAGGCCGCGATTCTGAAGACGATTCCAGGGTTAGAGCAAGCCACCATGCTCAAGCCTGGGTATGCGATCGAGTATGACTACTTTCCCCCACGGCAATTACACCAGACTCTCGAGACCAAGCTTCTGGCCGGTTTATACCATGCGGGACAGATCAATGGGACATCAGGATATGAGGAAGCAGCGGCTCAGGGTCTGATGGCTGGAATCAATGCAGTCCTCAGACTTCGAGGCGAGTTGCCATTGGTGCTTGACCGATCGCAGGCCTATATTGGCGTGTTAATTGACGATCTCATTACAAAAGATGCACATGAACCCTATCGCATGTTTACATCACGGGCAGAATACCGCCTTTTGTTGCGCCATGGAAATGCTGATCTTCGATTAACGGACACTGGACGGCAGGTTGGGTTGGTCTGTGACGAAGTTTATGCAAGGTTCCAGTTAAAACAGAAAACAATTGAAGCCGAGCTCGTACGGCTCGAAGAGCTTCGGCCAAAACTCACGGAGGCTGTTCGTGAACGTTTAGCTAATGTTCAGATCGAAGAGATCTCCGGGCCCTGCACCGCGGCTCAACTCTTACGGCGCCAGGGGGCGAGCTATAAGCCTCTGTTAGAGGCACTTGAGGTAAGCGTAGTTCAAGATATTGAAACTGCTGATGAAATCGAGTTGCAAGTCAAATATTCAGGTTATATCAAGCGCCAACTTCAACAGATAGGGCGATTCAAGAAGCTCGAAACGAAGCCCATTCCGATGGCCTTCAATTACGATGGGACTCCCGGCTTTTCGCGAGAGGTTCGAGAAAAGCTAAAAAATGTTCGCCCTGCATCTATTGGCCAGGCATCGAGAATTTCGGGAGTTACGCCAGCGGCAATTTCGCTTCTCCTCGTGGCGCTCGAAAAATACAAGGGTGAATCCAGTCGAGACAGCCTTCGGCAAGTCTTATCCCAGGCGAGCGAACACAGATAATTCTACTATCCCTTCCGGAATGTCTTGACCTCATCTGCTTATTCACGTAATTGTTCCACGTGGAACATGAGCTAGAATTGCGCGAATTCGCGATGAGTTCCATAAGAGAACTTGGGCTAACTATCGGAGAAATCCATGTGGAGCAGTTCATGCGCTATCTCGCTCATCTCATTGAGTGGAATAAGGCGATCAATCTCACGGCGATCATCGATCCTAAGGAAATCATCATCAAGCACTTCGTTGACTCACTCACCGCGCTTGTTGCGACAAGTTTTCCACAAAATTGCGTGGTCCTCGATGTGGGATCTGGAGGAGGTTTCCCTGGCATCCCTCTTAAAATCGTCAGATCTGACATGCGGTTGGTCCTCATTGAGCCAGTCCTGAAAAAATGTTCATTTCTCAACTCAGTGGTCGGGCTGCTTAAACTTCATGATGTGTCTACGTTTAATGGCACCATCGAACAGTATGCCAAGTGGCCGCTGCGCCATGTTATTAATACGGTTGTGGTAAGGGCGTTGAAATATGAAGAAATAAGAAAACACATTCCTGCGTTGCTAGCTTCAAAAGGAAAAGTCCTCTTGTATCGAACAGAGACCATCAAAAATCAGGAAATAGGTGAAGAATTTCATCTTGTGAGCGAAACAGCTCTTGTTCTCCCGCAAGGGTCTGGCAAGAGAGTCGTCTCAGTACTTGAGATAGTAAATTAGCAATACAATCAATATCATATATGTAAGTTCCACGTGGAACATTATCGTTGACTACGTGAGGAATGGATTGGCTTAACCTTGATTATGGCAAAGATTGTAGCGATCGCAAATCAGAAGGGTGGAGTTGGAAAGACTACAACGGCCGTGAATCTTGCCGCTGGTGTCGCACTCATGGGCAAACGTGTCTTACTTGTGGATATGGACCCGCAAGGGAACGCCACAAGCGGGCTGGGGGTTGACCCACGGTCCTTGAAGACCACCGTGTACAACTGCCTGGTTAATTATGTGAAATTTCAGGATGCTGTGCATGTCACAGAAGTGAACGGTTTGTCACTATTGCCGGCAAATGCTGACTTATCAGGGGCCGAAATAGAACTGGTGAATGTTGAGGAGCGTGAAAAACTGCTTCAACATTTCTTGCGAGATGTTGAGCAGCTATTCGACGTCATCTTTCTCGACTGTCCTCCTACATTGGGAATTCTGACAGTGAACGCACTCGTCGCAGCGCGCACCATTTTAGTCCCGGTTCAATGTGAGTACTATGCCATGGAAGGGTTAAGTCGCCTGGTTGGAAACATCGATCGAGTTCGTCAGTCCTTTAACCCGGAGCTCCAGTTGGAGGGGATCGTCTTGACAATGTTTGATGCGAGGAATACGTTGGCGCGTCAAGTCGTTGAGCAAGTTCGCGAGCATTTCAAAGACGTCGTCTACAGCACCGTAATCCCTCGCAATGTGACACTCGCCGAGGCTCCAAGTTACGGACGTCCGGCTATGTTATATAACGTCGCATCGGCAGGATCTCAAGCCTATTTGTCTTTAGCCAAGGAGTTTGTGAGTCATGGAGAAAAAAGCGCTCGGTAGAGGACTCGATGCACTGCTGCCTCCCACTAAGCCCGCGTTGAGGTCGGAATCGCCGGAGGTTCAACACCTGCGGGTCGATGCGATTGTGCCGAACCGATATCAGCCGAGACAAATGTTTCCTCCTCAGGAACTGGCAGAGCTCACGGCTTCATTGAAGCAAAGTGGATTGCTGCAACCAATTTTGGTGCGCCGCAAGGGCGACGGAATATACGAACTCATTTCCGGAGAACGGCGTTGGCGCGCGGCGAAAGAAGCGGGACTGGAAACGATTCAAGCCGTCATTCGCAATTGTGGAGATGAAGAATCTGTCGTCCTGGCGCTGGTCGAAAATCTTCAGCGAGCAGATCTCAATCCCATGGAAATCGCCAGAGCCTACCATCGGATGATGAACGAATTTGGACTGACTCAGGACATAATTGCGCAACGAGTCAGTTGTGAGCGATCATCGATCGCCAATGTCGTGCGCCTTATACATCTTCCCGTAGAGATCCAGCAGCTGATTGAATCGAATCAACTCTCCATGGGTCATGCCAAAGTGATTCTTGGCCTTTCCGGCCAGAATGAACAGCTTAGAGTCGCCCTGCTTGTGGTCTCAAAAGCCTTATCGGTGAGAGAGACCGAAAAACTCATGGGATCCTCACTGGCTGCAAAGAAGCGAGGTGCAAAGGAATTACGGCGAACACCCTGGTCTGATGTTGAAGAGCGATTGCAAAAACGATTAGGCACCAAAGTCATGATCCAAAATGGAAGACGCGGCGGGAAAATCGTCATTCACTACTTCTCTCCTCCTGAACTCGACGGGATTCTCGAGACGCTTCTGAATTAGTCCGTACCCATTCCTGCTGTGCAGAAGTCATGAGAGGTAGAGGCATACTTGTTGCTTCTACGTATTCGTGATCATGTCTATTCTTTTCGACTATTTCCCTTAACAGCATTCAAACTGCGCTGGAATAGTGGAGTCACAAATTCGAGGAGGCGTGTTCATGTGGGGGCAGGAAAAAAAAGAAGAGATGAGCTCACGCGAGCAGGAAGGCAAAGAGGTTATTATGGTTGCTGCCAATTCAACAATTGCCGAGGGGGCCGGGGACATTTGTGCCTTTGTGGGAAAGGGTGTAGAGTTCAAGGGCACCATCTCCTATAGTGGCACGGTGAAAATTGACGGGTATCTCGACGGAGAAATTCACACTGACGGCGTGCTGCTTATTGGTGAAGAGGCCATCATCCAGGCAAAAATAACCGCCGGAACGATTGTGTGTAAAGGAAAGATCACCGGGGATGTCGTTGCGAAAGAGTGCGTCAAGCTTCGGGCCCCGGCCGTGATAAATGGGAGCGTCAAGGCGCCAGTTGTTTCAATGGAAGATGGTGTGCTATTCAACGGCGCACTTGAAATGGCTCACGGCGTGCGTGAGCTCCCGCGGGACGTCTCCCTGCATCCTGTCGGAATGATCATGTCCCCTGGCATTAAGCGAGTCAATGGTTAGGGGAGAATATTAATATTTAGGTATTTATCCTGCTCATTCTTTGCGTGGTGATGGGCCATGCATGTGTGGGAAGAGTCTTAGGAGGCGATCATGTGGGCAACGAAAGAACGGGGCCAGCAAGCCGAACAGGACAGCGAGAATTTTACGCTCCTGGGGAAAGGCGCGGACTTCAAGGGCATTGTGAGTTTTGATGGCACCGTTCGGGTTGATGGGCGCGTCGAAGGAGAGATTCATACAACCGGAACGTTAATCGTCGGAGAGCATGCCGTGATCGAGGGCATCGTGTCAGCTGGGGTGCTCATGAATAGCGGAAAAATCAATGGCACCATCACTGCCATTGAGAAGATTCACATCCTTAAGCCCGGTGTTCTCGTTGGCGATATCCGGACCCCAGTCATTGCGATTGAAGAGGGCTCTCATTTCCATGGCATGTGTGACATGGGTGCTCATTATTGGAGCAACGAACGCGCCCTATCGGTCGAAGCGCCTCCCGGCCTTATTGCATCCGCTCATTAACCGCAGAGAACAGCCCTCTAGCCCTTTTCCTATCTCCTCAGTACAATAGCGACCTTATGGCTCGCCCTACAGTTCTCCTTGGCATGAGCGGCGGAGTGGACAGCTCTGTCGCCGCAGCGCTTCTGGTTCGCCAGGGCTACGACGTTCATGGCGTTACCCTGCAGGTCTGGGAACACGAAGACGAAACGGTTGCGGTCTCTAAGCGCTGGGAGGAACGTGGGTGCTGCAAGGTCGGCATTGCCCGGCATGTCGCACAGACATTGAAGATCCCGCATGAAGTGATCGACACCAGAGAAATCTTTCGTGCCGGCGTCATCGACGACTTTGTTGCCGGCTATCTCGAAGGCACAACGCCCAATCCCTGTGTCCGGTGCAATGAGCGCGTCAAACTGCGGGGTCTCATCGAACTGGCGGACGCACGCGGGATCAATTTTGTGGCCACGGGCCACTATGTATGCATTGGCGAATCTGAGGGGCTGTCGACTCTCCAGCGAGCAGCCGATCCAAAAAAAGATCAAAGCTATTTCCTCTATCGTCTTCGTCAGTCATGGCTCGCTCGCCTTCTTTTTCCCGTGGGAGGCATGCAGAAGACGGACGTATGGAAGGAAGCAGAGGTCTTGGGCCTTCCCGCGGACGAGTTGAAGGAAAGCCAGGAAATCTGCTTTGTAAGCCACGGCGATTATCGAACCTTCATCGAGAAGGAAGCGCCTGGTGCCAAGAAACCAGGGGCTTTTCTGGACGATGCAGGCCGCTATTTAGGCGACCATGAGGGGATCGCCTTTTATACGCCAGGCCAACGACGAGGTCTCGGTATTGCGGCCGGCCGCAGGCTCTATGTGCAGCAAGTACAGCCCGCCACCAACACCGTCGTCCTTGGAACAGAAGAGTCCCTGCGTCGCGGTCAGTGCGACGTTGCAGATCTGAATCTCTTCGATTCCTCGCTTCTCACTGGATCAACAGAGGTGCACATTAAGGTCCGGTATGCCACCCCTGCCACGCCTGCGACCGTCCAGTCTCTTTCAGAGGGTACTCTTCGCATTTACTTCCACGAGCCACAACGCGCGTTGAGCCCAGGACAGTCCGCTGTCTTCTATCGAAACGATCACGTACTCGGCGGCGGCATCATTCAATCATTCTAGATTCCTCATGGTCCGCGCCATCGTATTGACAGTCCTCACCTGCCAATGCTACCTTGGCGCGCCGCTTTTCGTGCGAGCGCACGAAGGTATTTCTCTTTGTCAAAAAGAAGAGCGAACGGATCGGTATAGTGATTAAGACAGCAGTGGCGCGACGTTACGCACAAGCGCTCTTTGAGCTACTCGACGCTTCCACGATTGAATCAACCCGCGCGGCCTTAACCGGGTTGGGTCAAGCGATCAAGGATTCCGTCGCTTTGCGCCATGTCGTGGCGTCGCCAGCCTTTGGCGCCGCAGACAAAATTGCCGTCCTTGCAGAGCTCGGTACGCGCCTGGGCTGTCCTCCCGTTGGAAAAACCTTTCTCGGACAGTTGGTGAAAAAGAATCGTGTCGGCTTTCTTCCTGAAATCGCCGAGGCCTTCGGGAAACTTGCCGATGCGTCGAAGGGCACCCAGCAAATCACCGTGTCCTCAGCTGCGGCCATACCTCCAGCTGAACAAAATCGAATCAGCACTCGCTTGCGCGACATGCTCAAGCGCCAAGTCGACATTACCTTTCACACGGATGCCCGCCATCTCGCCGGCGTGCAGATCCATCTCGGCAGTACGGTGGTCGATAGCACCGTCCGTGGGCGGTTACAAGCGATGCAGAGTCTGTTGACTAAGGAGTAGCCATGCAGATCAAGGCAGAAGAAATCAGTTCGATTATCAAAGAAAAGATCAAAGGGTTCGACAAACAGGTCGACGTCAAGGAAAGCGGCTCAGTCATCCAAGTCGGAGACGGGATAGCCAAGGTCTATGGTCTTGACGGCGCCATGGCCGGCGAAATGCTCGAATTCCCAGGCGGTCTCTACGGGATCGCGCTGAATCTTGAAGAAGACAACGTCGGCGCCGTACTGATGGGCGATGACGTCGGGGTCAAGGAAGGCGATCCGGTCAAGCGCACGGGACGTATTGCAGAGATTCCGGTCGGCGAAGCCTTGATCGGTCGTGTGGTGAACGCGATTGGCCAGCCTATCGATGGCAAGGGGCCGATCAAGTCGACGCTTTCATCCCGAATTGAAGTCGTGGCGCCCGGGGTGAATACACGTCAGTCGGTGCGCGAACCCTTGCAAACGGGCATCAAGGCTATCGACGCCATGATTCCCATCGGCCGCGGACAGCGTGAGTTGATCATCGGCGACCGGCAGACCGGCAAGACCGCCATTGCCGTCGATACGATTATCAATCAAAAGGGCCTCGATGTCTTTTGTATCTATGTCGCCATCGGCCAGAAACGTTCCACCGTGGCACGCGTCGTCAAGACGCTCGAAGAGAACCACGCGATGGATTACAGCATCGTGGTGGCCGCCTCCGCGAGCGATGCGGCGCCCATGCAGTATCTTGCGCCCTTCTCCGGTGCAGCCATCGGGGAGTACTTCCGGGATAACGGCAAACATGCGTTGATCGTCTATGACGACCTTTCCAAGCACGCCGTGGCCTATCGTCAGTTGTCTCTGTTGCTCCGACGCCCGCCAGGCCGCGAAGCCTATCCTGGCGACGTGTTCTATTTGCACTCCCGATTGTTGGAGCGTGCGGCCAAGCTCAGCGACAAGCTCGGCGGGGGAAGCCTCACCGCACTGCCCATCATTGAAACGCAAGCCGGTGACGTGTCGGCCTACATTCCGACCAACGTCATTTCGATCACCGACGGGCAGATCTATCTCGGCAGCGACCTGTTCTACTCCGGTATTCGTCCCGCAATTAACGTGGGTCTGTCGGTCTCCCGCGTCGGAGGTTCGGCTCAGATCAAGACCATGAAGCAGGTGGCTGGTACTCTTCGGCTCGACCTCGCGCAGTACCGCGAAATGGCCGCGTTCTCGCAGTTCGGCAGCGAGCTCGACAAAGCGACACAGATGCAGCTCGCGCGCGGCGTTCGGATGGTGGAATTGCTCAAGCAGGGGCAATACAAGCCGATGCCGGTCGCCGATCAAGTGCTGTCGATTTATGCCGGCGTCAACGGATACCTGGACGATATCCCCGTCGATAAAGTGCAACCGTTTGAAACCGACCTACTGCACTATGTGCAACAGCACCATCCGGAGCTGAAGAAAGAAATCGCGAGCATCGGAAAAATCGACGACAAAGTCGCCGGCAGACTGAAAGAGATTCTCGCGACCTTTAAACAAAAGATGGGATACGGCGCCAAGTAGCCATCAGCGCGTCGCTGTCAGCATTACGCTGAGAGCTGAAGGCTGATAGCTGAACGCTAAGACACAATGCCGAGTCTTCAATCGCTCCGCCGTAAAATTGCGGCGTTTAAAAATACACAAAAGATTACCAAGGCCATGAAGATGGTGGCCGCGGCGAAGCTAAAACGTTCGCAGGACCGCATTCTGGCGGCGCGCCCCTACGCCCTCAAGATGCGGGGCGTGCTCAGCAACCTGAGCCGACGCGTGAATCGGTCTTCGCATCCCCTGCTGCAGAAGCGTGAGGGGAAGAAAGTCGAAGTCCTCGTCGTCACGAGCGATCGCGGGCTATGTGGCGGCTTCAATGGCAATATCATGCGGAAGAGTACGGAGTTTGTGCGGCAATGCGAAACCCAGGGATTACAGGTTAATTTGAGTATCGTAGGGCGCAAAGGCCGCGACTATTTCCGCCGCCGCACCTGGCCGATCAGACAAGAGTGGACCGGCATCTTCGATAAGCTCACGTTCGAACATGCCATCGATATCGGCGGCGACCTGACCGACCATTTCACCAAGGGCACGTTCGACGAACTCTACATTGTCTACAACGAGTTCAAATCGGCCATTCAACAGCGTGTGATCGTGGAGAAGCTGTTCCCCGTCGATGCCGCAGCCGAGTTTGGGACGGCGCAGGCGGAGGGCACGACCGGCGGCAGCTACTTCTATGAACCGGACGAAGCCGACCTCTTGAACGTATTCGTTCCAAAACATTTCCAGACGCAGACGTTTCGTATTCTGCTGGAATCCGCCGCAGCGGAACATGGCGCCCGGATGGCGGCGATGGACGGCGCAACGCGGAACGCAGGACAACTGATCAAGAAAGTGACCTTGCATTACAACAAGACCCGCCAGACTGCTATTACCAAAGAACTGATGGACATCGTCGGTGGCGCCGAAGCGCTGAAATAGTTCGCCACGTTGAAGAAGGAGTGAGCCGTGAGCATAGGAAAAGTCATTCAGGTCATCGGACCGGTGGTAGATGTGGAGTTTCCTCCCGGACAACTGCCGAGCCTTTATAACGCCCTCAAAGTGATTCAGGAAGAGAACAAGGCTGCCGGCACGCCGGCTGTCCGCATCACCCTTGAAGTCGCACTGCACCTCGGTGAAAACCGCGTCCGCAGCATCGCGATGTCTACGACCGACGGTCTCACGCGAG
The DNA here is from genome assembly GCA_005239475.1 of Nitrospira sp. Lineage (GTDB taxonomy): Bacteria > Nitrospirota > Nitrospiria > Nitrospirales > Nitrospiraceae > Palsa-1315. Next base: position 32,317 of record SPAX01000022.1, read on the forward strand.
GGATGGATGTGCATGATACCGGGGCGCCGATTTCCGTCCCGGTCGGTCGCGAGACATTGGGGCGACTGATCAACGTGCTGGGCGAACCAGTCGACGAGATGGGCCCCATCAAAACGACAAAGACCTATCCCATTCACCGGCCTGCGCCGCGCCTGGAAGATCAGGACACGAAGACCGAAGTCCTCGAAACCGGCATCAAGGTCGTCGATCTTCTCGAGCCGTACAGCAAGGGTGGCAAGGTCGGCCTCTTCGGAGGCGCCGGAGTCGGCAAGACCGTCATCATCATGGAACTCATCAACAACATCGCCTTGCATCACGGTGGTTTCTCGGTGTTCGCCGGCGTCGGTGAGCGGACTCGTGAAGGCAACGATCTCTGGCATGAAATGCAGGAGTCGAAGGTTATCGATCCCAAGGACTTCACCAAGTCAAAAGTCGCGCTGGTCTATGGCCAGATGAACGAGCCACCTGGCGCGCGTTTGCGCGTCGCGTTGACCGGACTGGCCGTCGCCGAATATTTCCGCGACGAAGAGAATCAGGACGTGCTGCTGTTCGTGGACAATATCTTCCGGTTTACCCAGGCCGGTTCAGAAGTGTCCGCATTGCTCGGCCGTATGCCGTCCGCCGTCGGCTATCAGCCCACCCTCTCGACCGAGATGGGGCAACTACAAGAACGCATCACCTCCACCAAGCGTGGATCGATCACCTCGGTGCAAGCCATCTACGTGCCGGCAGACGATCTGACCGACCCGGCGCCAGCCACGGCTTTTGCCCATCTGGACGCGACCACCGTGTTGTCGCGGCAATTGGCTGAGCTGGGTATCTACCCAGCTGTCGACCCACTCGACTCCACCTCGCGTATTCTCGATCCGCAAGTCATCGGCGAAGATCACTATAAGGTCGCACGAGGGGTCCAGTCTGTTTTGCAACGGTATAAAGACCTCCAAGACATTATCGCCATTCTCGGCATGGACGAATTGTCGGAAGACGACAAGATGGCCGTGGCCCGCGCACGGAAAATTCAACGATTCCTCTCGCAGCCGTTCCATGTGGCCGAAGCCTTTACCGGCTCGCCCGGTAAGTACGTGAAGCTTAAGGATACGGTGCGGAGCTTCAAGGAAATTCTCGATGGCAAGTACGACCATCTCCCGGAACAGGCATTCTACATGGTCGGCCCGATCGAGGAAGTGATTGCGAAAGCCGAAAAGATGGGAGTGAAAGTATAAGCAGGCGGGCGCTCTTGTGCTCGCAGACCGCGCACGATGAAACCGTGCTCGGTCGATGCGCGCACGTGAGAGCATCCCGGCAGCTTATACATTTTGATACACACGTAGGAGAGATATGGCAGGAACGTTATTGCTAGAGGTTGTGACGCCGGAGAAATTGCTCTTGAGCCAGCAGGTGGATGAGGTTATTGCACCAGGCTCAGAGGGTGAGTTCGGTGTGTTGCCTGGACACTGTCATTTTCTTTCTACGTTACGCATCGGTGAGCTTCGCTATCGCGTCGGGGATCAGACCAACCACATGGCTATTCTCTGGGGATACGCAGAAGTCACACCGACAAAAGTCACGGTCATGGCTGAAATCGCCGAGAAGGCTGAAGATATCGATGTCAACCGCGCGCAAGAGTCGGTGGAGAAGGCCGAACAGCGCTTGAAGGCCGGCGGTCTGCCGTCTGAAGTCAAAGAAGCCGAAATCAGCCTTGAAAAAGCCCGCCTCCGCAAGAAGATCGCCGATCGCGCTCGCAAGACCGGCCACTGATATCCCTCTCAGATAATTCCGGAAAGACAAGAAGCTCGGTCGGCGGCTGACAGAAATGTTGAGCAGTCTGGCCGATCCCCCTGTGCTCGCGCTACGAATAGCCTCAGCAGGCCCTCGTTGGACGCGCGTAGCGGGAGTTAACCCTAAACGCAAGGACACCTGGGTCACTGCACCAATCTGCGGGAAGAGGCCAAAAACTTCGGGTGCCTGAGAACTGTGGAGGCTCTATGCACGTTCATAGCACCATGAGAGTTCTCTGCTATTTCTCCAGCGGAATTTCGATCACCAGACCGCCCATGACGTCGTCCATTTTAAAGTCCTTCTTAGGGCTATGCGGATGGGCATTGTGACAACCAACGCAGGATTGGCTGACGGCGCGGTCCGCGTAGATGGCCTTAAAATAGGTCTGATCGCCGATCTTGATCGTACTGGTGGCAGACCGTTCTGGATGCTCACGCACAGCTTCTAGACCCTTTTTCTCCGCCTCATCGTACGGGCCATTGTGCGGATTGATCGGCCACAGACTGATCAACCGGTAGCGGACCTTCGTTCCAGTCTTCGAGGACAGGTCGCTCGCTTCTGCGAGAAACTGCGCTGGTAGCGGCAAGGTCTTTTTCTCCGTTCGCCAGTTCTCCGCTGCTGGGGCGCCGCCCTCTTTTTGCAGACGCTCGACGATATGAATGGTGTAAAAGATGCGGTCGGCTTCAATGACGGCATGGATGTAATCCGTGACCGTTTCCGGGGGAATGCCTGGCAGGTCTGCTGCGCGCGCCGCCATCGTGAACGAGGAAAATACCATCACCGCCACCACCGTCCGGATGAGTCTCCATCTCATGATTGTGCCTCCTTGTTCTACGTCAGACCGGCCTCGCGGTTGGCAGCTTAGTCCAAATCAATTAGAGAGGCAATCGGATCGGCAGGCCTTCCGATTGCAATTGAGCCTTGCGCTGCAGTAGCGTGGCCTGAACGTGCGAGAGAGGGCGATTCGTTTTATGGTGACTGAGTTTGTCGTGACGGCCGGCGAGTTACCAAAACGGCTGGATATCTTTCTGGTCAATCGGGAGCCAAAATTATCTCGGTCAGCCTTGCAACGGTTGATTGGGCAAGGACGTGTGCGGATCAACGGTCAGGTTGTCAAGCCTAGTCAAAAGATCAAACCCGGCGACACCATCGCCTTTGACATTCCGAAAGCGGAGCCGCTCGAGCTCAAGGGGGAGTCGATTCCACTCGAGATTCTTTACGAGGACGACGTGTTATTACTCCTAAATAAGCCAGCCGGCTTGGTGGTCCATCCTGCGCCGGGTCATTGGGCCGGTACCCTGGTGAATGCCCTTCTCCATCATTTTCAGACATCCGGCGGCACGGTGTCGACGATTGGTGGGAAAGAACGGCCAGGGCTGGTTCATCGGCTGGACAAGGATACCTCTGGCGTGATGGTGATCGCCAAAACAGACGAGGCCCATCGTGGTCTTTCGGCTCAATTCAAACATCACACGATCACGCGGGTGTATGAGGCTCTTATCTCCGGCGTGCCGAAAAAAGGACATGGGTTGATCGAGCTGGCGATTGGACGAGACAGGAAGGAACGGAAAAAATTCTCTGCCCACACGGCACGACCGAAGGAGTCCGTGACGGAATACAAGGTCGACCATCGTTTCGGTAAACTGGCTGCCCATGTGCTTTTGTACCCACGCACAGGCCGGACTCACCAGCTTCGCGTCCATCTGACATCCCTGGGCCATCCGATTCTGGGAGATCAGACCTATGGCGGGAAGAAGGTCTGCACGGTAGAGGGCGTCGAGATCCCCCGCGTGATGTTGCATGCGAGGACCCTCGGATTCCATCACCCCTCCACCGGAGAGTTTCAGGAGTATACAAAGGGCTTCCCATCCGATATGGAACAGGTCGTTCAAGCCCTCGAGGGCCTCACGCCTCCTCACGGTACTCGAAAATCTTGACAGACCCCTTTGCGTGGCGTAAGCCATGCCACCTCGAAGGATGAGTTCATGCAGACTGCCGATGTGCTGGACGCGATGGGTGGATTGGTTGCTCAGCTGAAGATGTATGCGGCCAAATTGCCGCCGATTGTGCATCTGTCGGCGGTGCCGACCGGTGTGAAGCCTAAGCTTGAGGCGGTGGAGGAGTATGAGGAGATCGTCTCTCGGTTCAGGAGTCAGAGCGCCGGGACTCCTTATAGAGTCCTGCACGAATTATTTGTGGAATCGCTGGAAGCCTACGAGGTCGGTCGATTGCTCGGCTCCGTCCAGCCGCTCCTTTCGGTGCTCGATCATCTGGACCGGATGCAGCGAGATCAAGAAATCGAAATCGGACGGATCGATGAGAAGCGCACAGGCGAGTATCGGTCCACGCTGAATAAGATTCTACCCGGCAACAAGCCTGAACTGGACGGCGCAGGACGGGGAATATGAGGCCGAAGTTTTAAGTTCTGAGTGATGAGTTTCCTTGCTAATTCAGAACGTACAACTCAAAACTCTAAACTCAGGACTCAGAACTCCGCGAAGCGGCTAATGTCCCATCTTTGGGCCAGCCGCGTTGTCCCCTTGTGATACGAGCTTGAAGCGAACTGTCGACCCGCATTGCGGACACTTCCCGCGGATGGTTTCCTCATCCAGCCGTTCGTACTGGTCTTCTTTCAGCCACATCAGCTGCGCGCACTTCGGGCAGGTTCGTACTTGCGTTGTCATGATGTTCCTCGTACACTCCGCTTGATTTTGGTTGCTGTAACTGGGAGCTAATCTAGTACAAGATGCCTCCAACCCTCAAGCCCGCCATCTCCTTCGCCGAAAAGAAGGACCTCGACCCCGCCAAGCTCGTCCGCCTCTATCAGCAAGCGCCTTGGGCCAAAGGAAGGACCCTTGAGGACGCACGTGAGATGTTGCGCCACACCGATGTGGCTGTAACAGCCTGGGACGGTGACCTGCTGATCGGATTTGGACGGGTATTAACGGACTATGTCTACCGAGCGTCCATCTGGGATGTGATCGTCGATAAGGCCTATCAGGGTCAGGGCGTCGGCACCGATATTGTCCATCGCATTTTGAACCACCCTCGCCTCAAGAAAGTCCAACTCTTCTGGCTCTGCACCCGCATGCCGGGGTTTTATGAAAAGCTCGGCTTTAGTTCGAAGGAACAGACCGGGATGGTGTGGAGCCGATCGAAACAGGGCCGGCAGGAATAGCGTATTTTCTTCGAGTCTGAGGTCCTTTGCTTTTGCCCCTCTATCGTATCTGGCATGGAACCCCAGGAGGACGGGGGTTCCATGCCACTACATCTGCCTCGAATATTTATTCAGAAACTAAAAGAAAAGTTTGGCGCCGAAGAGGAAGCCGAAAGACGAAGCGTTCCAGTCGTTATTGCGGTTCCCGTTCACCGTCGCATGTCCGTCATTACGTTTGTAGGCCATTTCCGCGTTGAGGGCAAACTGTTTGTTAAGCATGTAGTCGGCGCCCCAGCCGAGTCGCCAGGCGAAGGTGTTACTGGGGGAGATACGAGTTGAGCTGTTTTCACCAAAACTGTTCACATTCACCCCAAAACTCATGTTGGCATAGGGGCTGATCGGGCCAAATCGTACCGGACGTACCTCGACTGTCGGCAGCACTGATACGGTGTCTTGATGGCCCCAATCACGGTAGGGTCGTTCTTGATCCACACCATGACGTTCCCACTCCAACATCATCCCGGCTAAGAGCCACTTGTTGAGACTATACATCGCTTGGAAATTGACCAAGGAGCCCACACTGGTTGAGCTATTAGCAGTTAACGATTGTGTCAATGGCGCAAACCCTGCCCGCATACCGAGCACGACTTTGCCTGGCTCTATTCCGCCCTGTTCCATCTTCCATTCTTCCGCGCTTGCCTGGCTGCCTAGAACGAGCGCGCTTATCACCATGAATCCCAGCAACCCCCAACGAGCTATAACGACACCCATATAAAAAAATCCTCCGTGATGTAATGATGTAAATAGGCTACAGACACGCGTTCTATCCACATTACAACGCAAGTTCGGTACCCATATTTCCCTTGAATCGATTGTAGTCTGGTGAAGGGAATCGCTCAATAAAAATAAAAGCTTAGGCCTATCATGCTTGTTGGGCGATTTAGGGGCAGTCATGGTGCCGTTTTGCTTATGGAATAATGACTCATTACCGACACAGTTTAGTATCTGTAACCCTACAGGGGGAGAGACAACATAAAAATGGTTAAGGACTTAGCTGGCACAACGTGGCAAGGAGTTGAGTTCAACCGAGGGCGAGAGACCGCCGCTGTCTCTTGGGAGAAAAAATGACCGCAACAAAGAATAGCAGTGTGGCGAGCAGCACAATGGCAGGACCGGAAGGGATATCCCAGTAAGAGGAGATGAGTACTCCCCCGACTGAGCAGGTGATTCCAATGAGGACCGAATACCAGGTCAGCGTCGAGAGACTATGCGTCAGTTGGTAGGCGGTGGAGGCAGGAATCAGGATCATCGCGAAGACAAGAATCGCGCCGACGGTCTTGAGAGAGATCACCACCGTGAGGGCGACTAGGGTCAGCAAGAGGAAAAATATGCGCCGGGCCGGCACTCCGGAGGCTTCCGCCATTTCTTGGTCGAAGGCGATGAAGTAGAGTTCTTTCGAGAAGAGCACAATCGCACCGATGACGACGATGCTCAATCCGGTAATGATGCCTAGTTCCTCGCTGGTTACGGCAAGCACATTTCCAAAGAGGTAGCCATAGACCTCGGCATTATAGGTCTTCATCAGACCGATGAAGAGAATCGCAAGGGCCATGGTGGCGGTGTAGAGAATGCCGATGGAGACATCCAGCTTCATCCGGCCTTTTTCTTCCACCCATCCCGTGATCCAGACTGTGGCGAGGCCAAAGAGCATGGCCATGAGCAGCGGTGGCCAGCCCATGAGATAGCCGAGCGCGACTCCGGCAAACGCCGCATGGGCCGTGCCGGCTCCCATAAACGCCAACCCTCGTAGCACGACGAAGACACCGATTGTCGAGCACAAGGCGCCAACGAGCGCAGCCGCTAGGAGAGAACGCTGTATAAAGTCGTATGCGAGCAGGTCAAGCATCGTAGTGAATGGTCAATGATGGTGGTGGTAGTCTTCGACGATAACGAGATCGTTCTCTGTAATAACAAGGTCTTTCCCATAGACCTGGCTGAGGATGTCTGGTTTCAGCACATCGGCAGGCGGCCCTGCGGCGTAGAGGCGGGTCTTGAGGAGCACGAGCCGGTCTACCCGCGAACGGATCATATTGATGTCATGGGTGATCAAGAGGACTGTCAAGCCTAACTCTTCGTGCAGATGCTGCACCAACTCGACAACACTGTGCTGCGTCGTGATATCCAGTCCAGTCGTAGGCTCGTCGAGCAACAACACATCTGGCTGCTGGGCCAACGCTCTGGCGATGAAGACCCGCTGTTGTTGTCCTCCGGAGAGGTGGCCCAGCGCGCTTTCTCGATGCCCCTCCATCCCCACGTGAGCCAGGGCGTTCAGCGCGATCTTGAGATCTTTCCCTGATGGCCGCGTGAACAGACCTAAGGCGCCGTACCGTCCCATCATGACGGTTTCCAGTACTGTGACGGGAAAGTTACGATCAACCACTCCCTTCTGAGGCAGGTAGCCGATCCTGGCCCGGTGGTGACAGCGTAGCTCATCACAGGCACAATCGAAAATTCTGAGATGACCTTTTAGCGGGGCCATTAAACCGAGGACCGCGCGGCAGAGAGTCGTCTTTCCGGACCCGTTGGGGCCGATGACCCCCACGAACTCGCCGGATTGAATCTCGAGCGAGATATCCTCAAGTGCAACCACCCCAGGGAACCCAAAGGTGGCATGATCGAAGTGAATGATAGGGAGCGACTGACCTGCCATGTCGGTGAGGACTCCTCTCAGTCCAAGCCGCTGAAACCGCGGCCTATCACCCGCTAGGCCGCACCCAGCGCGTTGACCAATTGGAGCACATTATAACGGAGCATGTCGAGATAGGTTTCTGTGTGCGGGAGGCCTCCCGGAAGAGTAGTGAGCACCACCACGCGCGCGCCGGTCTCTTTGGCCAACAGCTCGGGAGTCTTTTGGCTCAGCTGAATTTCCGAGACCACGACTTTGATCCGGTCCTTTTTGATCTTCACTATGAGGCCGTGAAGATGGAGCGCCGATGGTTCGCTGCCGGATTGGGGTTGGATCGTTCCGACAATCTGAAAACCGAAGCGCCTCGCGAAGTACGGCCAGGCCGGATGATGAGCGATAAATCGCCGGTCGGCCAGGCGTGTGATCCGTTCACTCAGGTCTCCTCGAAGTTGGTCCAGCTTCCGAAGGTAGGAGGCCTGATTGGTTCGGTACTCCGTCGCATGGGTCGGGTCTACCTGAATGAGCGCTTCCGTGATGTGCCGCATCATGGTCATCGCGTTCTCAGGGTCCATCCATACGTGAGGATTCCCACGTTCGTCTTCTTCGCCGGCATGAACCGCGCCGTCATGGTCTGGTCTGTCGCGGAGAAGTGCGATGCCTTTGGAGGTGGTGACGACCCGGAGTGATGCGCCGCCGGCATTCTTCACCAACGAAGAGACCCAGACTTCAAGGCCGATACCGATTTCGAACAGCAGCCGGGCTTTCCGAACGGCGACGAGATCACTCGGTTTGGGGGAATAGGTATGTTCGTTTTCATAGCCGCTCAGTAGGGAGGTCACCCGTACGTGGGGTCCGCCGACTTGTTCAGTCAGGTCCTTCAAGACAGGAATCGTGACCACGATATTGAGGGGTTCTGGAGGTGTGGCGGCAAGAACCAGAGGTGCGGCAAGCACACTGTGGCTAATGAGGATCGCCAAGAGTAGGCGCATCAATTGGAGATTCAGCATGGGCGAGAACGCTAACATTGGGTTCCTTGGTTGTCAACGCAACGACTTAGGTTGATTTCGAGAGTTCTGTGGTGATTTCTCCCCTGCTTGACCCCGCCGGACAGTTCCATTAGCGTAGCGATCGACAGCTCTTGCTAGACGATCACTGGAGGGGTCAAGGAATGCATGTCGTGGGACTGATGTCTGGAACATCCGGCGATGGTGTCGATGCTGCCCTTGTGGACATTACTGGGCGAGGTCGCTCCCTGAAGGCACGGACGCTTGCGGCACACACGCTGGCCTATCCACGCTCGTTACAACAGCGCATTCTCTCCGCGTCGGTTTCGGGGACGGTCGCAGATGTGTGTCATCTCAATGCGTTGCTTGGTGAATGGTTCGCGAACGCGGCGCTGCGCGTGATTCGGCAGGCGAAACTCCAGCCGAGCGATGTGGCGTTGATCGGCTCTCATGGGCAAACCGTGCACCATCTTCCTCATAGTATCCATGCGCCGGGAGTCGGCGCCATTCGTTCCACTCTGCAAATCGCCGAGCCGGCGGTGATTGCCGAACGAACAGGGATTACGACCGTTGCCAATTTCCGTTCGCGTGACATCGCCGCAGGAGGTCAAGGGGCTCCGCTGACGCCCGTGGCACATGCGCTGCTCTTGAAACATGCATGTCGCGCGCGGTTGGTGGTGAATCTCGGGGGCATCAGCAACGTGACGTATGTGCCGAAAGGGGGACACCTCAGCGGGGTGCAGGCATTCGATACGGGGCCGGCCAATATGGTGCTGGATAGTCTTATGGTGCGTGTGACCGACGGGCGACTGCTGATGGATCGTGATGGAAAATTGGCCATGAAAGGGCAGGTCGATTCACGACTGTTGGGCAAGCTGCTCGCGCATCCCTTTCTGTCCAAGAGGCCGCCCAAATCGACCGGGCGTGAAGCATTCGGTCCTGCTCTCATCGAGGAACTGCTCGCGATTCAGCTGCAACGCAGTCTCTCGATCGAGGATCTGTTGGCGACCTGCAGTATGTGGACGGCCAAGGCAGTGGGAACTTCGCGACGGTGGATCAGTGGGGAGATCGATGAAGTGGTGGTGGGCGGCGGTGGCGTCCGTAACCGTGCGATCATGAGCCATCTCGCAACGGTCTTCGCCCCGGTTCCGGTCACCACATTTGAGACCCTGGGGTGGGACAGTAAGGTGTTCGAGGCAGTGGCCTTTGCTCTTTTGGCCTATCAAACCGTGACTGGGCAGTGGGGCAACATTCCGTCTGTGACAGGCGCGAACCATCCGGTACTCCTTGGCACGATTGTCCCGAACGGGCCTCGCTGGCGTGAATCCCTTCCTGCCTGATAGTTGCCGTCATGGAGAATGTATTCATCGGTCTTGCCATCGCGTTCCTGGCTTTCCTGATCTGGCGGCTGAGGGTCTCGTCAACCAGTGGTCCAGTCAGGAAAGAGACTTTTGTCCTTCCTCCTGGCGTCACGCTACGTCCCCAGCCTCTGCTAACTGACACCGATCTCTTGCTCTACAATCTCATACGTTTGGCCGTGGAAGACCATTATCTTGTCTTTGCAAGAGTTCCGCTCTGGTCTGTTGTCAGCGTCGAGGCCGAAGGAAAGGCTCGGTCGCAGGTGTTGAGACAGATCGCGCTGAAGCAACTCGACTTTGTGTTGGTCCACCCAGGAACGAAGGCTGCGGAGCAGGTTGTGTTGCTTGAAGAAGGTTTCCCCCCTCAGCCACACGAGGTCGCTCGGAAGCGGGAGATCCAGTCTGTCCTACAGGCTGCCGGCATCACGCTGACCACCTTGAAGCCCCAGACATCCTATACGGTGCCTCAACTGGCTCAGCTGTTTGGCGTTGGCGATGACGAGTGACTGCCACCGCGTATATTGCCGACACGTCTGTTACCTGGCTTGAGGTGAAGCTAATCGGAAGAGTTGTTGCCGGTCAGTTGAGGGGTCGATTCCTCATCCCGCATCGGCGCCGCGTCAAGGGCTTTTCGTGCCGACTCTGCTTCAGCACTTTCAGGATATTCATCGATCACTCGCTCGTACATCATACGAGCTTTTTCGTGATTCTTCAGCCTGGTGTAGGTTTGTCCGATCTTTAGGGTAGAGGCAGCATACTTCGGACTGAGGGGGTAGTAAGACACGACGTGGTAGAAGGATTTCAAGGCTTCCTTGTGGCGCCCTAATCGGTACTGACATTCACCCACCCAGTATTGTGCGTTGGCTGCCAGCGAGGACTGCCCGTGGAGTTCGAGAAAGAATCGAAAACCAGCCAGCGCGGCCTCGTAATCCCTGTGCTTGAACTCCTCCATCACTCGATCATAGAGGTGTCGAGACGAGTCCTGCATGTTGGAGGGGGCGGCGACGGCGAGATTGAGAGAAAACAGCACCGCGATCATTCCCGGGAGCACGATCATTAGCGTCTTCATCATAATGCCTCCTTACTGCTCGGCAAAGGCTCGGTATCCATCCTCCCGTGATGTCGCAATCGTCGTGCCACTATGCAGCTATCCGGCGTGGCGAAAACCGACGACAATCCAGGAGCTTGGCGCCATTCGATGCCAGGAATTGCTGAATGACTACCCCTGCCTGAGCGACAGATTTGTACGATTTGTGCGTGGATCTTCGCTTGACAAAAGGGAGCCCACTACTCAGCAAAGTGGCTTCGGTAAACGCTTTGTGGAGAACTTGACTTGCTTGTTCGTGGTCGAAATAATGCCGCTCGGTCTGTCTGGTTCATCTAGTTTCTCTGGTCTATCTGGTTTGTTTCGTTTATTTCGTTGGTCTTGTTCAACCAAACAGACGAGACAGACCAGGCAGACCAAATGAACAAGAAAGGCGCGGTGAAGGGAGTTGGACATGATGACTGATCCTCCACCGAATCCACTCGGCGGAAAGACTTTGATCGTCGACGCGAATGACGGCGACTCGTATCCGCGACCCAGTGCGGCACTACTCGATGCAGGAGAGCATGACCAGGTTTTTGTTCGTCCTGGGATCTATGAGGACAAAGTCTTTATCACCGGGCGACCGATTCATTTGGTGGGGGCAGGTCGAGACGAGGTGCAGATTTTTTCCCGTCGTGGGGGACCTCTCTATCTCCAGCAGGTCCCAAGCGGTCGCATCTCCGGTATCACGTTTCGATACGTCGGAAGCGACCAGAATTCCGCGATGAACCTGCTCGATTCCTCTTGTGCTGTGACACAATGCCGTGCCACGGAGGGTATTCTGTCCGGTGTGGTGATCTATGGCTCTCAGTCACGCCCGACATTTATCGAAAACGAAGTTTGCGGCAACCGCGAATCGGGGATTTTTGTGTTTGCCGGGGCACAGCCGAGGATCGCCGACAATGTCTGCAGGGGCAACCACCATTTCGGTATTGCGGTGCGCGATCCTGGGAGCCATCCGGAACTCGTCAGGAACCGGTGTCGTGAGAATATGCTGAGCGGGATTCTCCTCTTTCATCACGCGGAAGCGCTCCTCGTCGACAATACGTGCATCGAGAATCAGCACTGGGGGATGGTGATGACTCCCGACTGCAACACTACTCCCGGTCGGGAGGCGCTCGACACCTCAAACATTCTTGCCCCCAATCCGCGCGGGACCTTGATCGTGACGGACCAGCCGTTAGGTGACATCGGCCGGTGATGAGCCTGGATGTCGCGGAAACTGCAATCTGGGAATAAGTGCGTAGAATACAGAAGGCAAGGTCGGGGAGGAGTTTGAAGGCGTTCCCAGTCTTGATTCCGTCTACGTCGATAGTGCGGATTCGTTACGGAAGGAGATTGGCCGAGTGAGTTCCAGAGGCTTCGTGAAGGTGAAACGCACTGCCGCCTTGCTGTTTCGCTCGATACATCGCCGTGTCCGCATGCTTCAGTAATTCGTCGACGGGATGGTCGTCGTGAGGGTAAATCGTAATTCCGATGCTGACGCCGATGGAGATGTGGTGCCCCTTTAACTCGAACGCCGTGGCAATGGATTCCGTGATGCGCTTCGCTACTACAAGGATATTCTGTTCGGAAGCGACCCCTTCTAGAATAATCGTGAACTCGTCCCCGCCCATCCGGGCTACGGTATCGACTTCCCGCACACAGGTCTTGAGTCGCTCAGATACGGCCTTGAGTAGTTCGTCACCCATGTCGTGGCCGAAGGTATCATTCACCGCTTTGAAACGATCAAGATCGAGGAGCATGAGACCAATCGGCTGATGCATGCGCTTGCTTCGAGCCATGGCTTGAACCAGCCGATCACGAAAGAGGGTACGATTTACCAGCCCGGTCAAGTGATCGTACTGTGCGAGGTAGGTCAGGCGTTCTTCAGAGCGTTTCCGCTCAATGGCATAGCGGACGGCACGAGCTAACAGCTCGGGATGACCCTGACCTTTGACGAGATAATCCTGTGCCCCCTGTTGGACAGCTTGAAGAGCCAGGCTTTGGTCGCTCACGCCGCTCAGGACGACGACAGGGGTCGTCGGACTGGTGGCATGGACCTGTCTGACCGTCGGGAGACCGAACGCATCCGGGAGAGACAGGTCCAAGAGCACGGCATCGAATCGCTCACGGCCGAGAAGCGTGAGCCCTTCTCCCAACGTTTTCGCACGAGTAATCTGGAACTCCTCGATGCTCCATTCAGAAAGAAGATCCTGCGTGAGCTGAGCGTCGACGTCATTGTCTTCGACGAGGAGCACTTTGATCATCTGACACCCTCGCTATCGCGTGAACCCCTGAGTCCGGTTCCTAATGTTCAGATCTGGACCAGTTGCTGTGACGAGGCCAGCTACTATTGAGAGAGTGATTATAGCCAAGAGACGAGGGAGGATAAAGAAAATGCGAAAATACGGTAAGGGAGAGGCGTGAAACTCGAAAGGGGTTCCAGGCCACGGACAAGCGTAACGGCACAGGCCGCATGATACCACTCTCCCTGGTAAGACCATGACCGCCCCTTGTAGCAGATGCAAGCCAATAAGACTACGTAGGGCGGTCAAGAGGAACCACGGTGGACGATCTGGGATTCAGGCAACCTGGTTTTAGCCTACATGGAGTGCTTCAGCTCGGCGACGAACCTCTTCGGCTTTTTGCGATTGTCCGAGGTTGTCGTAGAGTGAGGCGATATTCGCATGCAAGTGCGACAAGAGTTGTCCCAACTGTGCTTCCTGTGCGATCACATTCGCTTCGAGCGCCAGTTTCTTTTCTTCACTCCGGCGGAAGCGTTCCTCAAGCCGCTGTACGAGTTGGATCCAGCCTCTGACCTTGCCGGAATCCAAGTCAGGGAGGGTCGGCAAGGCTTCAGCGCGATCGAGAGATTTTTCGGTTTGATTCATCCAATTGATGAAGACGAGAAAATCACCAAGCGTAATTTTTAGTGCGGATGAGGCGCCTTCTTCTTCGATGACCAGGTCTTCCATTACAACTCCTTGTGAAGAAAATTATTTCGAATAGTGTGTGGCAGACGAACGAAACATTTCCGCAGAATCGCCGATGAAGTGATCTGTTACCGGCTCCTGAAGAGTAAATATCGCGGCGAGCTCCAAGCGAGCCACCTCCTTTCTATGTCTGGTTTCTGGCGAAAAACGGAGAGCAGGTTCAAGAGCGAGCACCCCATAGGCTACATCAGGTAGTGTTGGTCGAGTATTACTGCGCCAGCAGTGGTATTGTCAATAGTTCTCTTGGGGATTTATAACACGAAACTTCTCCTTGATTCTTCGGTATACGGACGAAGTCAAGAAGAGCAGGAAGTGGGCGATGACTATCCTTGAGGTGACAGGGGTGGAACGTTCGGATAGATTCCGCGTGGGAGGCGTTCTGGGCCAATGGTCCCTTCGCAGGCATACCCAGGCTCGAAGGGCCAGAGGAGGGATCGACCTTCCCAAGAACCTCTTACCTGAATCGTGCGAAACGTTACCCCAAGTCGAACCGCCTCCTCTCGCATCGTGGAGAGGCAGCCTTCGTAGGAATAGGCGCGGCGACCCAGTATGATCGGTTGGCCCGTCTGGTTATGGAACACAGTATAGGGCTCAGCGCAGCCTGCCAGGAGCAGTATCATGATGAGCAGAAGACTTCTCGTCATGCGCCGTTATCCTTACGAACTCGTGTGATGATCAGGACTGTGCCCCTTGCCACGCGCTGGATCGATGTGGCAGCGCGAGAGGGACCTGTTTCCTGACGAGCCGACCTAAGCGGACTTGGTCTTCCCCAGGCATTTGGATAAATTCGACACCGAACCGTCGTCCCTCGCACCAGCGTACTTTGGCTAATCCGACTCGGAGCGGAGACGTAGTATCAGGAACGAGCATTCTCATCTCAAGATAGGAGCCGGGCTGTACTCGTTTTCGGCTGTGGACGGCACAGCCAGGGACAGACACGTTGAGCACGGTTCCCTCTCCCACATAGGCCTCACCAGCAAACACAACGGGAAAGTGTGTGTGGACTCGTTCACAGTACCGGAGTTTCGCCATGGTGCCGACTCCTTCTCGGTCAAGTCGATGAGGAGAGCAGAGAGTACCATGTCTTCTTTCAGCACGCGAGAGGCCCCCTCGTTCGTGGGATCTGGCACAAGAGAGTTGGGGCGTGCCCGCAGCACCCCCCAACGAACCGCAAAGCGCGGCAAGGAGAGCCAAGAAAAGGAAAGCCTCCATCCGCATATCCCTACGAAAGTTGGGAGTCTTAAGTAGCCACAAGTCATTGGAATCATAAGATAATCAAGTATTTTATCCTCCCTGCCAGACGGCATAGAACCTGCGCTTACAGCGTCTCGTGACAGGGTCAATTCCCGAGCAACAGGAAAAACGCGCCGCAGGATTACACAGGATTCGGCATGGGGAGGAAACAAAGATGAACAGGGTCGAGCTTCACAATGGACCATATAATAGTGATGACTTAGGACGCCGGGCACTCAGACCTATGGGCTCCGCCAGATTTCTTGCCTGTGCAGTCGTGCTACTGATGGCGACTTCGGCGCCCTCTGTTCTCGCCGATGCGCTGGTCTATGGATACGTCGGTCCCACGGGTCTGGTGAACCTTACGAATGTACCGACAGATGAGCCTGTCACAACAGTTCGCCGCAAGGCCCGATATCACATTGGTGTGGCGGATCTAGAACTTGAGCAAGCGGTCAGCCGTGCGGCTCAGCAACACCACGTTCAACCGGCCTTGCTCCTTGCGGTGATGAAGGCCGAGTCTTCCTTTAATCCAACCGCAGTCTCCAAGGCGGGAGCGGTAGGACTCATGCAGCTGATTCCGGAAACCGCCATCCGGCATGGCGTGCGTAACCTCTACGATGCGAACGACAACATCTCCGGTGGGGCCAAGCACCTGCGTTACCTCCTGGACCGGTTCCACGGAAATATCCGGTTAGCCTTGGCTGCCTATAACGCGGGGGAACGCAAGGTGGAGCGATATGGACAGATCCCACCCTATAAGGAAACACAGGATTATGTAAAAAAAGTGCTCGTATACTATCGCAGCTACAAGAAGGAGGGTTGGATCATGCCGGTTGTGATTGCCGCTCCGTCTAGGCACACAGGCCGACCGTACTAATCGATCGCTTGCGATCTCGTGTGGTCCATTGGGAAGCATTGTTCAGATTAGAGATCCATCCGAAGAACCTGGGATCTCCAGCATCTGTAAGGATCAACAAGCGAGGCGAAACGTACAATCAGAGAGTTGAGGAGGAGGAGGCGTTATACGGGTTTTTCAGCGACGTATTCCAAGTACTTCCACAGTTCCTTGGCATCCTCTTCGGCAAGTACCAGCGGGGTATTGTTAGCGGATCCGACGAGATGAACCTTTAGTGACATCTCATCTTGCCAAATCTGTGCTTCGCAGTAGCTCACATTATCAAGGTTTAAGGCTTTCTTGCCAATACGCACAAAGTGCATAGCGTCTCCTTGCCCTGTGCCAACTTCTTGCCGACTATATCACCACAGGGTCTTTCGTCAAATGCTTACCGTACTTTCTGACAAGGTCTCGCAGGCACGAAACGAGCGAGGACTTGAAGAAGCCTGAGACTCCTGGGGATGGATCAGTTAGAAGGAAACGGTTGGTTGCGGAAGCCTGACAGTCTCTTGAGACGGCGATGCAACAGAAGTTGTCCGCGTCGTACGAGCAGTTTCAGCGTCAGTGGGCACAAAGCTACAGTCTGCAGCAATAATTTCAGTCTAGACCTTTCCAACGTCTTCAACGAGGCGCCAAAGGAATCAACCAGCGACCATTCAAAAGTGGCAGCCAGATTTAAATCATCACGTGCCACGATGCCCCCACTCCCACGGCGGCAAGAGACCGCTGGACCGGAAGGAACCTCGTGTTAAGATGGCAAAAAAGATGTATGAGGATATGTAGGGGATGACCTCAGTGGGTGAGCGCGTGCTGCACAGACAAGAGGTGCCTGGCTCAACCGCCGGCTCGACCCGCATGTCCCCTTTTCGTTCTCCACTTGGCATTCGAAAAATTGGGCACCGGATTGAAATTCACGACGCGCAGAGCTTGGTGAGCCACGTGAAGGGCTTCTCCGGCCTGGCCCCTATAACCCGATGAGCACGATGCACCGCGTCACCTTTCAGCAGGACGGGATAACCTACGATGCGGAAGAGGGACAATGGCTGTATGACGTGTGCGAGGCCGCTGGAGCCTCTGTCCCGTTCGCGTGTAAAGCCGGCGCGTGTGGGACCTGTGCGACTCAGGTGGTACAAGGCGAAGAGAGCTTAGGGCCCCAGAGAGCCAGAGAGATTCGTACACTCGAAAGCAATGGTCTGGACCCTACGCAGTATCGACTCTTGTGCCTGGCGGACGTTCACGGCACGCTCACCCTGGGGGCCAGCGCCAAAACGCCACAGGCGACCGCCGCACTTGGTTTGTACAAGGTACGAGTCGAAGCGTATCGCCCGCATACCTTGACTGTCTGTGAACAGAGATTCGCGGTTGAGTCGGGGGAAATCACATTTTCTCCGGGCCAATATATGATCTTTCATGTCCCGGGAATCGACCAAGTCATTCGGCGGTCCTACTCGATTTCGTCGCCTCCGTCCGACAAGACACATTTCGAGATTTGTGTCCGTGCGGTGTCCGGTGGCTTCTGCTCGAATTTCATTCATCGGCTCCGCCCCGGGGACTGTATGCAGGTTGAAGGTCCGTACGGTGACTTTCGATTGCACGACGGATCACAGCGAGACCTGTTGATGATCGCGACGGGAACCGGTATCGCGCCCATCAAGTCGATGCTGTTGTCCCTTCTTGGGCAAGCTGGCAGGCGCCGTATCCGATTGTTCTTCGGATTGCGTAATGTCTCCGACCTCTTTTATACAAAAATGCTGAGTGATATGAGAGAGAGACACCCCTGGTTCGAACCGACCATCATCCTCTCACAACCTGACCCGGCCAGGTGGCTCGGATTGCGAGGTCGCGTTACAGACTTGATTCGTGAACAGGTGTCTCTCGACGAGGCGTCACACACCGACGCCTATCTGTGTGGAGGACGTCCCATGATTGAGGACGCTAAGAGGTTGTTAATCCAGAAAGGCATGAGTGTTGAACAGATCCGCCACGAAAACTTCTTTTAGGGGATCGATTTGGAGGGCGACCAACGTTCCCTCGCTGATCCATGACCCGCGTTCCGGTTGAATAGAAGGAAGAAAATCGGAGTCAGGCATGCGCATTGACATCTTTCAGCATGCAGAGAGGCCTGAACCATTGTGCGGTGCGTGGTAGGCCTGTTCTGTCGAGGAGCGAAGATAATCAATATGGACATGGGCGCAATGATCATGCGCATGCGCCGCCAGAGCCACAGCCAGAATCCCACTCCCAACGCGCAATACCAAGCAGTCCCCTTCTCCTGACGGAAAAAGAAAAAAGAGGCCTGAGCCGGCTGAGCCTCTCAAGGCGAGGGAGAAGCCTTGTCTACAAACCCTGTAGAATTGTGGGGCGCTCAGTCAGCGTCAATTTAGCAGGTCAGAGGAGGCGCAGAGATAATCTAACCCAAAGGGTTTGGGCCGCAGCCTGCTAGTGCGAGGGACCCGGCGAGCGGTTCAACTGCTGGACGGGTGTGGTGGGATGATATTCGTTGAGGGGGTTCAGCTGATTGTCGGAACGGGAGTGGGTGATCAGATTCAAGATAGTGGAGTCGCGCTCGTATTGCTCGTCGAAGCCGAATTCGGCTGAGGCGGACCATCGGCGCTGTGGGTCGAGGAGAGATCATCCGTGGCAACTAATGCGCCAAATCGTCTCGCACGGCATCGAGCAATTCTCCTATATCTAAGGGCTTTTGAAATGTCTGACGAGCACCCAGCAGCTTGGCCGCGTTGAGCCCGCCCTCCCTCTCTAGGCCGCCGGACATGGCGATGACTTTGACGTTGGGAAAGCTCCTGGTCAGCTCCAACATCATTTCAAGGCCGCTCATCTCAGGCATGACGATATCGGTGATGAGTAAGTCCGCTGATTGCTCGCGATACAGCTCAAGACCAAGACGGCCATTCGACGCTTCAAGGACTTCGTGGCCGTCCCCTTCCAGAGCGTCACGGAGTAGAGAGCGTATTGGTTCCTGATCATCAATGACGAGTATGGTTGCCATGGGCGTATCTCCTTGACTGCCTCTGCGTGGCTTCCTGGTTCGGTGAACGGTTTCTCTAGAGAGAAGCATAGAAGAGGCCTTGGAAAATGTGCAGACCACAAGGAAGTACCTCCGAAGGGGGGAAGATACCCTCACGCTTGTGATAGACCCGCTTTGTTTCTGGTCTTTGTGGCTTGCGGCAAAGACGGGTGGAGGGGGGCGTTGTCCGGCAGACGGGGGCCTAGAAAGGGAACCAGCCGCCTAGCCTCGCATGCACCGTTGAGATTTCAACGGCCGACGTTCCTGAACCGGAATCGGTGAGAAATCACTGGCCAATACTCATCCCGACCCTAAGTTCTCTCTTTTTCACAGCTGCGCGCAAGCGTCATCCGCTGCGACCACGTGTGAGGCCCGCAGATCCGACGCAATCTGGATTGGCGCACCGAACTACTTCTGCGTGCGGAGTCCCTGCACCACTTTCCTCTCGAGGTCGGCTCGGTGAGCGAAGGTCTCGAGCGGCGTTACCTTCCACTGCATGATGCCCCAGGCGGGAAGCGCACGAACGAGTTCAGTCACCTCATCTTTCGACTTGGCTCCAACCACGAAGGCCCCGCCGAGAGTCCCGGCGACGATGCCTCCCGCACGGACATTGCCATCCTTCCCCAGACTCTCGAGGGTTGGGATGACGAGTGTGTTGAGCAGCTCGATCGTCTGCTCGCGGCTCGTCGGAGCTCCGGCTTGAGTTGCCTCGAACTCGACCAGATAGAGCATATCCCTGCTCGTGGCGTTGCGCTCAAGTTCATGAAGCACAACGTCCCGCCGCGCACCACCTTCGCCAAATACTGGTTGAAGAGGCAGTGCGACGGCTACTGCTATAACCAGAACTCCTGTCAGCACCATGGCTTTTGATTTCCTGAATAGTGTCATAGGCTTCACTCCTTTCCTAAAGTGACAGCACAACCCAATCTTTTTTACTTTAGGTACCACGGCATATGGAAGTCCAATTGAAAATGCAGGAATCGACGCGCGATCATTCTGATGGATAAGAATCCCGCTATCGTTTCATGGTTAGTTTTGCCTAAAGCTGCTGCATGCCCGTCACAAAGCCCTTTCGCTCCTCGATGGGCACCTTCATCTCGATGAAGATATAGCGCAATACTTTGTTGATCCCATCCGCGATTTCGACACAATGCACAGGCAAGCGACGGCAGGGGCAAACCAAGAAGAGCATGAGAGCCTCGCAGGAAGGTAATTCTAGGAGGGTTTCAGCCTAGGCGCAAGGGCTGAGAAGGGGGAATGGGTGTATTGATAGGCGGGCGCGATGAGGGAGCTAGATCGTCCGTGGAACAGTGTCACGCGTGGCGAGGCAATTACCTGTCCAAACTTTCAGTGGGGGAGTACAATTGCGGCAGTCAATACGCACGCGTGCTCGATAGAGACAGGGAGACAGTATGGCTGAGTTTGTTTTGCGGGATGGTCAACGTCTCAAGACCTTCGCGCCGGTGCGGTATCGTGGGGACGGGATTGCCGGTGAAGGAATCATCAAAGATCTTTCGCTGAGCGGGAGCTACATTATCGGGAATAAACCGGTCTCCATTGGGATGGTGCTCGCCCTGGAAATTTTTGTGCCGGGAGCCCCGGCGGCGCTCTTGCTGATCGATCGTGCCACCGTGAAATGGGTCAAGCGGACTAAGTTCGGGGTGACTTTTGACACGTTCCAGCCGAAGGTGGCCGA
>SPAX01000220.1 GCA_005239475.1 Nitrospira sp.
ACTCTGTCTGCGCGCGCACCAAGCCGTATGCGACTATGGCCCAACGCGACACCGGACAGGTCGAGCACCGCAAGCCGCGTGTGACCATCATCGAGCAGGAAATCAACGAGCGTAGATGCCCCGCCGCCGACGTCGATGATGCCTGCATCCTTACCTACGCCAGATGCGGCAATGAGCGCCAGCGACAAGTCGGGACGGCGCTGATGCCAACTGACATCCTCCGACCCTTTGGTCTGATACACCTGATTCCAATATTCCTGACGATTCATCTGATCATCTCAATTCCGCTGAGAGCCGGGCGCTTTACGAGCAATCAAGATTCCTGGAACCTTTTTCAGCCTTGGACCATTCTTCAGCTCTTCTTTGAAACCGGGGCTAAGAAATCAACCCCTTCGAGATTGAGCACTCTGATCCCTTTTTCAGGAAGATTGATCACTGTATCTAAAAGATCATCCCGCGATACCTCAGGGACACCATTAATAAAGACCTTCAGACGAGCTTCCTTAAGAATGACATTTGCAGACTTTGCATTTCGGCGTTCGACCATCGCCACACCGATCTGTGCATTTTGGTAGCCTTTCAAATCATCCACCGTCTGACCCAGCGGCCAACCGCCGGGTCGCACAGAAGCCTCGAAGTTGACAATTACACGGCCCTGCGCGTCCCGTTGACGAGAGATCGCTGTTGGGTAGCACAGAATATCTCTCCCGCGGTTCGCGCCCGAATGTACAAACCTCACATATGGATCATTAGGCATATCGACAGCACTCTCCCGTCCTTGCGACAGCCCCTCGGCCCACTCTCCCTCAAGAACTAGTTCGACTGTGACCGCAACGGTGTGTACCTTTCTTTCCAAGCGCGTTGTCCGAGTTCGCAAATCGGCAAGGTCCACGGTCAGGCGCTCCAAGGCAGAGCCTTCGGGCAGGCCAGGATATTTCTTGAGAGCGATTCGCACGAACGGCTCCAAGCGTCCACTAAGATCACGAACTTGACTTTGCAAGCCAGAAAGCTCTGCCTGACTCTTATAGTCTCTAGCCGCGCTGGCATCAGCGTTCTTCACCGCCTCCTCACGGATGTACTTCACTTCCGCTGCGTTCTCCTCGGAAGCATAGTGCTCTCTAACAACCACGACGCCAGTACCGACGCCAGCCGCCAGTTGCAGAACTAGGAGAAAGGCTCGCGTCCACCGATGCCATTTGGTTCGTTTATCGTGCCAAACATGGTCGACAAGGTACTGAGCGACGACTGCGAGCAACAGAAGAAGTGGGGCCGCGATCTTAAGCAAGAGCATTAAAGTTCTCGACACCGCTTACCAATGACTAAGCAGAGACACATGAATGACAGACCAGCATTTTTTCGAATACTAAGATCAGCAAAGGGGTCGGACAAAACCTTAGAGGCCAAACCCCTGTATTTACTCACAGACATGCGATTCTTGCGCGTACTCAAGCACTTGTCAACGCGTCCTCCAAGCGTCCTCCAAGCTTCCTCGTTCCTGCTCAAGAGGGCGGCCTGGGTTGGTCCCTCACTGCGCACGTCGAACGAGCACGTTATTATTGCGCGTTCCGTGAGCAAAAGGGACCACCCAGGCTACCCCGTCACCACCCCCCTGAAAGGATTCCCTCCCTCGCCCCATATCCTCCAGTGAAGGGAGGAAATCATGGAGCAAGCCAGCGAAAAGACCCAACCGAACCAACCCGTTAAACGGCTCGACCCCCGCCTCTACCAAATTGCCAGCCTGAGCACGCTGCTGCTCTATGGCTTGGTCTGGCTGCACTTCGATGTCTCAGTCCTACAAATCGCCATCACCCTCGGGACGGCGATCTTGACGCAATATGCCGGCACGCGCCTCTGCAACCTGCCTTCGTTCGATCCACGCAGTCCGCTGATCTCTGCCCTCTCCCTCTGCCTGCTGCTTCGTACCGACAATCTCGCGGTCGCAGCGCTGGCAGCCTTCATTGCGATCGCCAGCAAGTTCGTCATCTGCTGGAATGACAAACATCTCTTCAATCCGACTAACTTGGCGTTGGTCGTCATGCTCGCCTGTGGGTTCGGCTGGATCTCGCCCGGGCAATGGGGACAAATAGCCTGGTTCGGGTTTCTCATCGCCTGTCTCGGCAGCCTCGTGGTCACCCGCGCGGCACGTGCGGATGTGACGCTGGCCTTTCTTGGCTTCTATGTCGGCCTGCTCATCACGCGCGCCATCTGGCTCGGCGATCCACTTACGATCCCATTCCATCAAATCGAGAGCGGCGCGCTGCTGATCTTTGCCTTCTTCATGATCTCGGACCCCAAGACGACGCCGGACTCCAGAGCGGGTCGGATCATCTACGCCCTGATCGTTGCCCTCGCAGCCCTCTACGTCCAATTCGGCTTGTTTCATCCCAACGGCCCTCTCTGGGGTTTGATTGCCTGTGCCGCGCTGGTGCCATTACTCGATCGTCTGCTTCCCGGCTCACGCTACGACTGGTCCAAGCCCTCGACCGGCCAATCGTCCGCAACTCGCGACAATCCTGTGCTTGCTCCGTTGTCCGTCGGTTCCCTGTCTCTTCATCAACAAAGGAGGTTCTCATGAGACGCGCATTGGTACCCTCACTCATACTCTTCATCGGCCTGCTCACCTGGGGCGGAGATGCCTCGGCCTTTTGCGGCTTCTATGTCGGGAAAGCCGATACGAAACTCTTCAACAATACTTCTGAAGTAGTGATTGCCCGGCACGATAACAAGACCGTCATCACCATGGCGAACGATTTCAAAGGCGACGTCAAAGAATTCGCAATGGTGGTGCCGGTGCCGACCGTTTTAGTGAAGGAACAGATCCATATTGGCGATCCAGCAGTACTGAAACACCTGGCTGATTATTCGGCGCCGAGACTCGTGGAATACTTCGACGAGAATCCCTGCATGCGCTATGAGTTGATGGAACGGAAGATGGATGCCCTGAAGAGCATGGCGCCGGCTTCAGCAGTAACCCGCGAGCGCGACCGTGCCCTAGGCGTGACTGTCGAGGCTCAGTATACCGTGGGCGAGTACGACATTCTTATCCTCTCGGCGAAGGAGAGTGCTGGGCTCGAGACCTGGCTGACCGAAAACGGCTATCGCATTCCGAACGGCGCCTCGTCCGTGCTGCATAGCTATCTGAAACAGGGCATGAAGTTCTTCGTCGCGAAAGTGAATCTGGGCGAGCAGGCAAAGCTCGGCCTCGCGCACTTGCGTCCGCTCCAGATGGCCTTCGAATCACCGAAGTTCATGCTGCCAGTCCGGCTCGGCACGGTCAACGCCGACGGCGCGCAGGAACTCTTCATCTACTTCCTGACGAAGCAGGGCCGCGTCGAAACGACGAACTACCGAACCGTGCGTCTGCCTGAGGCGCAGGAGATTCCGCTCTACGTGAAAGACAAGTTCGGCGACTTCTATCACGATCTCTTCACCCAGCAAGTGAAACGAGAGGACGAACGGGGGGTGTTTATGGAATATGCCTGGGACATGAACTGGTGTGATCCTTGCGCAGCCAATCCGCTCTCAGCCGAGGAGCTGCGCGGGCTGGGCGTCTTCTGGCAAGAAAACATCGGGCGGATGGGCAAGGGCATGGGCCAGGCGCAAAACGTCTTCCTGACCAGGCTACACGTTCGCTACGACGCGGCGCACTTTCCTGAAGATCTGATATTCCAGGAAACACCGGATCGGGCCAGCTTCCAGGCCCGCTATATTCTCCGGCACCCCTGGACCGGCCAGGATGAATGCCCGGCCGCCACCGCCTATCGGCATCAGCTGCGGGAACGCTATGAACGGGAGGCACAGACGCTGGCCACGCTGACCGGCTGGAATATCGGCGATATTCGCAGGACGATGAACATCGAGACGGCGTCAGCCCCGATCGAAAAGCCGTGGTATCAGCGGTTATGGAGTAATTGAATCCTGCCTTGCCGGTGCGGGAAGCTGTACAGCGCTTCCCGCACCATTTCATCCGCCTGACCCATCTCAACAGACGACGCGCGGTACCGTACCGCTCAGTGGGTAGTGGAATCAGCGCACACCTGCTATAGTTGAGACCACGACGTGTG
>SPAX01000221.1 GCA_005239475.1 Nitrospira sp.
CACAACGGCATGAAACTGTTCGGGGGGAACGTCTGATCTGTCTGTCATAGGCCATGTCAGAGCAAGCGTAAATGGCATCTGAAATATTTTAGAGATCCTCCTGGAGCAAGCCCGGTCTGTCTGGTCCATCTGGTTGATCTGGTCTATCTGGTTAGTCTGGTTTAACAAATATAGACGAGATAGACCAAACAGACCAGAGAGACCAGATCAACCAGATGGACCAGAAAAACCAGACAGACCGAACAGACCAAACGAACAAGACAGTCTGACGGACTTTTTCAGCATCCTAGTAAGGTGGGTCAATCAAGCGAAAGGCCTTATGGCTGAACAACAGGGCACGCAGGCGACGAGAAGTCTGTGCGATCAGATGCAGATCACAGCGGCGGAGCTGCAGACTAGGCTGGCGTTTCTCTCCTTTGGTGAACAAGACGGGCGGAATCTCGTCGAGATCCGCGGCGTGATCTCTTCCGGGATCGACGAGCTAATCGGAGAATTCTACGACCACTTACTGCAATTCGAGGAATTGCGCGGGATCTTGTCCGACCCGAAGCTCGTGGAGCGACTCAAGGGGTCGCAGCGCCAGTACTTGCTCAGCCTTGGGCAATTCGGCGATGACGTCGAGTATGCGGAGGCAAGGCTTCGGATCGGACGCACTCACGAACGAGTCGGGCTCAAGCAGAAGTGGTACTTGGGCGCGTACCACAAACTCTTCGAGTTAATCCTGCAACGCCTTACAGCTCGTTATCCGGAAGACGCTCGCAGGCTGTCATCGTTGATCCTCACGTTGAACAAGATCATCACGCTCGACGAGATCTTTGTGGTGGAGACCTACTATCAGGCGACGATGCAGCGTCTGGAAGATAGCCTCTGTCAACTGAAGGACGCCCATCGGCTGCTTGAAGGCCTATCCCGACGGGATTCTCTCACGCCGGTGAACAACCGGCGCGCACTGATGGAGTCGCTGGCCATGGAATTTCACAGGAGCCGCCGCTATCAGCACCCGTTCGCGCTGTTGTTTCTCGATGTGGACCACTTCAAAGAGATCAATGACCGGCACGGGCATGTGTTCGGCGATCATGTGCTGCTCCACGTGGTGCAGTTGGCCAGGGGAATCATCCGTCCGCCCGATATCATCGGCCGCTACGGGGGTGAGGAGTTTGTGATCGGTTTGGTGGAGTGCGATCAAGCCGGCGCCCTGCAGATTGCCGAGCGCATCAGGCTGAAAATCGCACAGGATCAATTCGCGTGGGAACACCATGTCACCGCGGTGACGGTCAGCATCGGGGTCGTGATGTTATCTCCGGACATTGACCAAGTCGAGACGCTCATTACACGCGCGGATCAGGCTATGTATCACGCCAAGCGCAGGGGGCGGAACCGAGTCGAGTTGTACAACGAAGAGTGCGCGTCGAAGAACCAGCCGGGATGAACCGAAGCACCCTTGTCCTAGTCCGCAATATTCATGAGCGTTTCTGCTCCAATCGCCCATGTTTGGGCGAGAGGCGCGGGGTCAGAGGCTAGGGGCGACCAGAAGAAATGTTTTTCCTCTCGCCTCGTGCCCCTTGCCACTCGCCTGGCTTCTGTGGCATCCCGCAACAATCGCGAGATCGCACTGTGGCTTTTAGCTCCAGGGCGATCTGAATCTGACGGCTAATTATGTGATTTAATAGGCAAAATGATAGGCAGGCTGTCCCTGTTAGTGGCACAGTCTTGGCACAAGGGAGGGGTATGATGTGGCTGTTGTCGGCTATTCTTGCGATGGCTATGCTCGTGAGCTGTTCAGGCGAGAGTGCTCGCGTCAAGATCGAGGAGCCTGGGGGGGCTGACCAAACCGGGAGTGCGGCGATAGAATTCGCTCCACCCTCCCCGGAAACCATTCCAGGTAGTCAACTGGGTGAACGGATCAGGCTTGGCTATCAGATTGTCGTTAATACGCAGGAATATGCCCGATTCTATGTCGGCAATCGCCTCAACTGCACCAACTGCCATCTTGACGGCGGGCTCAATCCGAACGCTGCCTCGTTCGTCGGCCTTGCCGCAGTCTATCCCGAGTACCGCGCCAGTAACGCGAGGGTGAATACGCTCGCTGATCGTGTCAACGAGTGTTTTGAGCGGAGCCTGAATGGGCGAGCGCTTCCGCCGGACAGTTCCAAGCTGCAAGCCATCGTGGCCTATATCACCTGGCTCTCGCGCGGAGTGCCGCAAGGGGCGACATTATCCTGGCGGGGCCTCCAGCGTATTGACTCACGGCGTCCGCTCGATCCAGCCAACGGGAAGAACGTGTTTGCGAACAAATGCGCCTTCTGTCACGGCTCCGACGGTCTGGGGACGATGGCGGGGCCGCCGGTCGGGGGACCGCAATCTTACACCATTGCCGCAGGCATGGCACGGGTGAGCGTTGCCGCCGCCTTCATCAAATCGAATATGCCGCGTGCCCGGGGTTGGAGCCTGTCGGATGATGACGCATACGATGTAGCTGCGTACATCAACGCCCAACCGCGGCCGGATTTTCCCGGCAAAGCGAACGATTGGCCGAAGGGCGGTAAGCCTGCGGACGCACCGTACTAGGCGAGAGACGTGAATGGTTAAACGTGAAACGTGAAGTGGTAGATATCTGACGATCTGTCGATCTGATGAATTCCGAACAATCAACAGATCAACAGATTAACAGATTCCGGAATTGCTTCACGAACGACGTAGAAGAGGGCGACATGAAACTCACAGCCGCATACCATGGTGGGACTCGCCACGACATTACCAGCGGCACGCACCGAGTGGTGACCGATCAGCCGATCGAGGAAGGGGGACAGGATGCCGGCATGAGTCCTGTCGAGCTCTTTGTCGGCTCACTAGCCAGTTGTGTGGGTTACTT
>SPAX01000222.1 GCA_005239475.1 Nitrospira sp.
CAAAAGCCTCGAGCAGAATCTGCTGGCACGTTGATTGCTGATACGCATGGACAGAAAAGGTTCAACGGAACCAACCATAGGAGGAGCATCATGTTTAAGAATTCTACTCTGCTCTCAATCGGCGCTGCGCTGTTGTTCTCACTGTTCTTTCTTGGTGTGGGCCATGCATTCCAGATCGAGAAGAGACAGGGTGTCCGCCCCGTAATGGCAGGGGAAGTGAAAGGAACAGCGAACCTACCAATCAAACAAGTATCGAACCTGCCAAATCCCTGTACTGAGGGCGGAAAGGGAAGGACTGGTGCGCCGGATAAGAAGCGTTGCCCGCAAGAATCAGCAGACAAGGTAACAGCTGGGTCTCTGTACACAAGTACAACAATGCTTCGGTAAAGAGCATCCGTCAATCTCTCCTCGAATAGGCAGGGGCGACGAGCATCGTAATGGGCTCGTCGCCTCTCTGTTTAAGAGCGCAAACACTGGTCTATCTGGTTCATCTCGTCTCTCTGGTCTATCTCGTCTCTCTGGTTCATCTGGTTAGTTTTGTTCAACCAAATAAACAAAACAAACCAAACAAACAAGAAAAACAAGACAGACCAGACCAGACCAACCAAACGAGAAAATAAAAAGGTGCAGCCACCCAGCTTCCACTGAAGCCTGACGGCCCGTCGATGGCGATGCACGATCCCGCTCTTGTTTCCAACGCTCGGTCTGCTCCGAACCATAAGCCATGGCTATCAGCCATACGCTCTGAGAAGCCCACGCCCCCGCGCGGCCACATCTGTTTGACGAGCCATGTCCCATGCGGTAGAATGTGCATCACTGTGATGCACCGGTGATGCATGGAGGTATGGCGCCATGAAAGCGATTACGTTACGGAACCTTCCACCCGAAGTCGCCCGGACAGTTCAACTGCGGGCCAAGCAGAAAAAAACTAGCGTGAATAAGGCGGTCATCGAGCTGTTGGAAGAATCGGCGGGGGGCAAGGCAAAAAAGAAAACGCCGGTCCGCTATCATGATCTGGATCATCTTGCCGGAACCTGGACGAAGGAAGAGGCTGCCGCGTTCGACAAGCTCATTGCCGAGCAACGCACGATTGATCCGGAGCTTTGGAAATGACCCGGCTGCTTCTGGACAGCTCCGCGTATATCGCGTTCAAGAAAAGACACCCCGAGGTCATTGAGACCCTCCCTCAAGCCGAAGAAATATGGATAAGTCCAATTGTACTCGGAGAGCTTCGCGCGGGCTTTCTCCAGGGGAGCAAACGAGAGAGCAATGAGCGCGAGTTACGAATGTTTCTGGAATCCCCGCGCGTCAGCGTGCTGATCGTGGACGAAGAAACATCAGACCGTTACGCAACCATCCGCGTTGCGTTGAAGAAGGCCGGCACCCCGGTTGCCGCCAACGATATCTGGATTGCCGCCAGCGCCATGCAGCACGGGCTCCCGATCCTGACATCTGACCGCGATTTTCAGAAAATTTCCCAGGTCATTGTTCGCCACTTTTCGCCTATCTGAGAAAACAAAGGGCCGTAGGTTGAAGGTGGGAGTTCGAAGTTCCAAACACTTCAGCCTTCAGACCGCCTCACCCGTCCTGTCCTTCCCGATCCGCCTCTAACTCAGAACCCAGAACTTCTTTGCTCGTCGCGCGCTCCCTTCGAGAATACTGCATCCATTCTGATTCCATCCATAATCAAATACGATTCAATTCTACGTTGATTGCCGAAGCACTCTGAGTAGCATCCATCGCGACAGCCGCGCGGATAAGTCCAAACAAATCAATTGATAAACATGCAAGAGCCTCGAACAGAATCTACTGGCACGTTGATTGCTGAAGAGCATCGCCAGAAAAGGGGAAACGTAACCAGCCATAAGGAGGTGCATGATGTCTAAGAATTCTGCTCTGCTCTCAATCGGTGCTGCGCTGTTATTCTCTCTGTTCTTTGTCGATATAAGCCACGCGTTCAAGACCGACAGGAAAAAAGATGCCAGCATCGTGATGGCAGGGGAAATGAATGGAACAGCAAACCTGTCAAGCACACAAGTATCAACTACGCCAAATCCTTGCACTGTGGGTGGAAAGGGACGGACCGGTGCGCCAGGTAAGAAGCTTTGCCCGTCAGGATCAGGAGAAAAGGCGATAGCTGGGTCTCAATACGCCAGCCAAGTATCGACTACGCCAAATTCTTGTACTGAGGGCGGAAAGGGAAGGACTGGTGCGCCATGTACAAGGCAGAGCCCGTCAGGATCAGGAGAAAGGGCGACAGACGCCCGCATCGTGATGGCATCGGACATGAATAGTTGGACAGGAGTGCCGTCGCCGACAGTCGTCATCCTGTTCGTCACTGGCCTCATCGCGCTGGCCGGTCTTAGCCTCAGAGGGTTGCGAAACCATCACGGGCATCACGACGGGCATCACGCGTAGATGACAAGAAGGCTCCTGTGCACCAGGGCTTGGTACCTCAGACGGAGGTATCAAGCCCATAATCTGTCATCTTTCCCTCTGCGAGCCAACGGGTTATACTGGCGAGGCTATTTAGTGGAGAAGCCATAGGTGCCCAGACGCACGCTTGAGCGAATACGAGCCGCCATCCGTAAAGGCAGTTATGATATGACGGTGCATGCCGTAGAGGAAATGGCCGAGGATGAGCTCGATATGACCGATGTAGAAATCTCGATTCAGAGCGGCCGGATCATGAAGACCGAAAAAGGTGATCCTCGAGGCGCGAGGCAGACGATACATGGGACGGGAGCTGACCGCACAACACATGTAGGGACCGTCGGTCGTTTTACCGGGACCGGCCGCTACCTGATCGTCACCGTGTACAAGGTTACGGATGCCTAGCTCAATGAAGAAACAATTTGGCTATCGCTGCGAATACTGCGAAGGCACAGTCAGGGCGAAGTGCGTCGAGTGCGAGGCATTCAAGCATAAGTCAGGGTTTGTGATTCTCAAGCAGGTGACCATCGGCATCTGCGATCAGTGTGGTAACCGCTATTACACGGCGGCTGTGCTTCAGCGCGTGCATGCGATTGCCACAGGAAAAATCAAGCCAGAGCGAACTCAGCGTGTTCCTGTAGCCCATGCGGGATAAGCAACAGCGTACGCCCTCCTTTTCCAAACCGATGCATCACAAGAAATCTCAGGTTTAGGCTCAGGCCGACCTCTCCCCTCTCACGTTCCCAATACATGCCGCTTGAGCACCAGCCAGACGAAC
>SPAX01000223.1 GCA_005239475.1 Nitrospira sp.
GATCCTCCGTCGGTTGGAAGCACGATCGTAAACCGAGACCCTTTCCCCGGGTTGCTATCCACCTTGATTTGGCCTCCGTGCGCCCGGACTGTTTCCACCGCAATTGCTAACCCCAGTCCCGTGCCGCGTCTCGCTTTTTTCGTCGTGAAAAACGGCTGAAAGATCTGGGCCATTTGCTCGGCTTCCATCCCGCAGCCTGTATCGGCGAATTCCACCTCCACCCACGTTCGAGGGTCCGGCTGCTCCAGCTCGGCGTGGGGAGAGATCCGCGTGACTAAGGTTCCACCAGCCGGCATCGCATCGAGTGCATTCTCGATCAAATTGTTAAACACTTCCTGGATTTGCTGGACATCGGCCTCGACTTTCTCTACTTGCTGGCTCCATTCGATGACCAGTGCAATCTTCCGGCGTTCGAATTCCGGCCTGAAGAGCGCGAGACATTCGGCGACGCACGCGTTCAGATCGAGGGGAGATCGAACCGGCTCCGGTCTTCTGGCATACAACAACATGTCTTGAATAATTTTCGATGTTCGCTCGATCTGAGCCTCTACCGTCTCCAGCCGTTGTCGAGACTCCGAGCTCAGAGTCGGATCTTCAGCCATGAGCTGGATATGACCGGACAGAGCGGTCAAGGGCGTGCCGATTTTATGCGCCACGTTTGCGGCGACCTGTCCGATGGCCGATAGGCGTTGCGCGCGTGCCGCATCGCGCTGCGCGGCCGAGAGCAGTTCGTTCGTATGGGCCAGTGCACGATTCTTTTGCAGCACCTCGGCAGTCGCCTCGCTGACTTTCATCTGAAGGCTGTCGTTCATCGCCCGCAGAGACTCTGTTAGTTCAGCATTGTCATGGGTTGCTTCCCGTATCTTCCTCACCATGTCATTGAATGTACCGGCAAGTTCTCCGAGTTCATCCTGTTCTTCAACAGGTATGACCGAGGTCATAGTTCCTTGGGAAACCGATTCGACGGCGGTGAGCAATCGTTTCACGGGACGATGCACCTTGAAGTACAGAAACAGATTGATCGCGACCACGATCGCCAATCCAGTCAGCAACCGTCTAGTTCTGGACGCTTGCCGCAATGATTCCAAGGCCTCATCCATTTGTAGGGTAGAGAACTCGGCGTAGGTTGCCCCAACAACGACATTTCTCAAGAATATCGGCGCAGCCAGGAAGACGCGATGGGTCTTCTCGCGATCCGCATAATCAATCAGGGACTGCCGTTCCTCGCGGACCTGCTGAACAAGGGCGTGAGCTCTCTCTTGACGCGGGTGTGTGAGAAGAAGCAGCTCCGTGGGGCCGGCGCTCGCAATCGGGAGAGGACTCACTTCTGGTCCGGGCGAAAACTCGTACAGGACGATGTTGAGCAGATCCGGCAGAGTCGCGAGGATCTTCTCCAGCTCTTTGGTCCGCGGCTCCCGATTCGACAGCTGGACAAGACTGGTCACGTTCTGGTCGACGGCTCGTCCGACGGCCAGCGCCGCGGCGCGGACGGTGTCGTCCACCGTGTGCTGAATCGAGCGGGCCTCGAGCCATTCGGTCATAACTGCGGAGAGGCCGACGATGAAGATGATGATCAGCGTTATCTTGACTTGAAGGCTCAGTCGGTGCCATCGGTTCAGCATAGCTCCATGGTAGTCCCTCATGTTTCCTTGTTCAATCGGAATTCGAGACAAGATGGCTGCAGCGGAATAAGTTGTCTCTCATCTTGGTGGGCAATCCCCGACGTTTCACATCTCTCAGCAACGGTCAAAGGGATAAATCATCGAATCTTCCGCGGTCTTGCAGCGGCCAGCGGCACGGGACCATTTTTAGGCATCTGGTTTGCTCAGTCTCCAGGACAGGGCCGTTAGACATCGGGAGTAACGCATCGTGAATGGACGAATTCTTCTGGTCGAGGCCGATGTCGTGCTAGGTGCTGTCTTAGCAGAAGTGTTGCGGCACAGCGGGTATGAGGTGATCTTCGTGAGAACGTTACAAGGCAAAGGTGATCGCTTCGATTCTCTGAGCGCTGTGATTCTGGATATTGACACGACCTCTCCAGAAAAAGAACTGGTCTGGCTCGATGGGCTTCAGGCGTACGACGAGTCGCTGCCGATCGTGTTGATGGGGCTGCAGGTACCACAGGAACTTCACCATCGTCTGCGCGTACATCTCGGTCGCCCGCAGACCAGCGCTCTGACCTTGGTGCAGAAGCCGTTTCGAAATGAAGAATTGCTCGCTGCCGTTCGACAGTCGCATGAGAGTCGTTTGCCGGAAGAGGCAAACGGAATATGAATCACAGGGCGTTGTGAGGAGAGCACGACAGGTCGAGAGGAAGTTGGAAACCATGAGATGTGAACGTTGTGCTGGGCTGGTGGTGGCGGAACAATTTATTGGAGGGACGACCTCCATCGGAGGCTGGGCCTATGGTGGATGGCGGTGTGTCAATTGCGGTGCGATCGGTTTATCCGAACAAGCAGGCGCGCATCCTGTCCTACGAAGTGTGGCAGGAGGCGAAAAAAACGGCCGGCAAAGTCGTGTGCCGAGCACAAAGTTTGGTCGGCCATGAGTAGCAATCGGATCATCGATACGCGGGCAAACGACCTGAACCCTTCGGAGTTTCAAGGGAGGTGGACCATGTCCAGAGTAATCAATTGCATGATCGTTCTGCTGTTCAGTTTAAGCCTCGTTGCTCCCAGCGCTATGGCTCAGGTCGAGATGTCTTCTCAAACGATTAGGGGCGATCTGTTGTCCATCAAGGGCGATCTGTATGTCATCAAAGACATCTTCGGGAGGCTCGTGTATCTCCACGTCGACAAGAATACAAAGCGTGAGCGCCTGTTGGTCCCGGGGGAGAGAATCGAGGCAGATGTGATTATAGGTGAGAAAGTCGTCGCACTTCGACCGGCGAAATAAGCCCATGATGAAAGGAGCAGTCCGATGAGAATTGCCCAGGTTGCACCCTTGTGGGAGAGCGTTCCGCCGAAACTCTATGGAGGAACGGAACGGATCGTGTCCTACCTCACCGAAGAACTGGTTCGGCTTGGTCACGACGTGACCCTGTTCGCGAGCGGAGATTCGGTCACTGCCGCTCGTCTGGAAGCGATCTGCGCCCACGCACTGCGGTTGAATACAGGGATTTTCAACCGCGATGCGCCCATGACCATACTGATGGAGCAGTCGCTGGGAAAAACCGGCGACTTCGATGTCATTCACTCCCATCTCGATTTCATGGGCTTCCCTCTCGCGCGGCGGAATCCGACCCCGACGGTGACCACCTTCCATGGTCGGCTCGATCTGCCAGAACTGCAGCCGGTATTTCGTGAATATGCGGAGATGCCGATGGTGTCGATTTCGAATGCCCAGCGGAAACCTGTCTCCTGGGCAAATTGGCACGCTACCGTCTATCACGGTTTACCAAGAGATCTTTACGGCTTGCATCCGAATCCCGGAGGTTATCTGGCCTTCCTGGGTCGTATTGCTCCCGAGAAGCGGCGATCGCCAAGCGAGTAGGGATTCCCTTGCGGATTGCTGCGAAGGTCGATCCGACGGATCAGCAATACTTTCACACTGAAATCGAGCCGCTGCTCTCTGATCCATTAATCGAGTATCTCGGTGAGATCACAGACGCTGAAAAGCACGAATTCCTGGGTCATGCAATGGCGCTCGTCTGTCCCTATGACTGGCCCGAACCGTTTGGTCTCGTGCTGATTGAAGCGCTGGCCTGCGGAACGCCTGTGCTGGCCTATCGGCGCGGATCCATTCCTGAAATCATTGAGGACAGAGCCACTGGATTCGTCTGCGAGGGACTCGACGAGATGACGGCGGCCATCCAACGTATTCCTGAGATCGACCGTCGACGATGTCGCTGGACCTTCGAGCAACGGTTCAGCGTGGAACGAATGGCGCAAGATTATCTCCAGGTGTACGAGCAGGCGCTCGGTAACACCTGCGAAAGGGAGGCAGAGGCCACGAGTTTCGTCTCCTGGCCTACCCTCTCGACGCCTACTCTCTCGACCAGTGCGTAAATGTGGATCAGTTTCCGGGTGCAGGAGGACAAGAAGAAGGCTTTCTTCAGTCTCAGAAGGAGGTCCATATGAAGTCTCTAAAGTTGAGCAGTCTTGTCATGGCAATTGTCAGTGTCGGCCTTGTAGCGGCTCTGGGAACCCTGGCGGAAACCCAGTCGCCTTCGGCATCGTCACCTTCGAAAATTGTGACAGGCGAAGTGGCTCAGGTCGAAGGGAAATTTCATATGGCCAAGAATCCTCAAGGCGAGCTCACACTCGATATCGAGGACAAGTTTTATGTCATCACCGGTCAAGCCGGTGAGGAGATGCGCCTCGAACTCGGCGACAATACCAAAGTCCGGAAAAGGGTGAATCCGGGGGATAAAATCGAAGCGAAGATCTCGCCCAAAGGGCACACCCTCTCGGTCACGCACCTTGAGCCATAACTCACGAGGCCGCCTAAGGAGAGCTAAGGAG
>SPAX01000224.1 GCA_005239475.1 Nitrospira sp.
CGATCGAGGAGGATGTAGAATCCCAGCCTCCCTGCATAGAGCACGGCCAAGGCAGCCACCAGCACTTTTCGCTCTGTCTCACCGATGGCCTGTGTGGCATACCACAGCACGACCGCGATGAGACCAGCGCACCAGCCGACATCTGCGATCGAGGCATTGCGCACTCGAAGTTGCAGGACCCAGAGGCCTGTCATCACAACAGCCATGGCCAGATACGCGGTGAGGACGAGGGAGAGAGGGTCCGATCTCATCATCGCGTCCTCCGCTGTCCCCATTCCTGCGCGTCACGCCTCACGGATTTCGTCGGGGTAGTCCCACAGATCTGCCCCAGCCTCTGTGCGGCTCGCCAGCCAGGATCGAAAGCCGGGAATTTGAAACGACAACAGACGCTGAATCTTATCGCAACGCAGCGACAGGTCAACCGGTCGCGGCGAGCCGGTATAGCTGCGGGCGGTCCCGGACTGGAGACGAGCGGTGAGCATCGGATACCACTGCAGCAGCGCTTGCCCTATTTCCCAACGCGACAACCGCTCCCGCCCGCCGAGATGATACAGGCCCGGCCGTTCGTGGTCGAGCAATTCCCAGAGCGCTCGGGCAATCACCCCGGCCGGCAAGGGACAGCGATACTCGTCTTCAAACAGGGTTACGAGGCCGCCTGATGTCGCCACGCGGCACATCTCTTCAACGAAACTCCGGTCGCCATCTTGAGACGTCCCTGCGGTCAGAACGATCCGCACCACCGCGTGCCGGGGATTCTGCAGGACGACGTGTTCGGCTTCCAACTTCGTCCTGCCATAGACGTTGATCGGTCTGGCTTCGTCCCCTTCCTCGTACCAGCCTCTCTCCCCATCAAACACTTCGCCGCTGGACAGGAAGAAAAAGGGAACATCCTTCGCGAGTGTCGCCAGATGAGCTGTGGCTGCCACATTGACGAGTCGGGCTTTTTCAGGGTGCTGCTCGCAGTCTTTCGTTCGGCTGAGAGCCGCGCAATGAATAACCGCCTGAGGATTGAGCGTTCGGTAGATGTCGGTGACGTGCGACAGATCGGTGAGGTCTACATCCTTCCGGGTCAGCCCGTGGACATCCCACTGTGGAGCCCAGCGCGCGGCAGCCCGGAGCACGTATTGGCCGATGAGCCCTGCCGCGCCGGTGACAAGGACGAGCGGTTTCATAAGAAAGGACGTGTGTTAGCGAGTCAGCTTGCGATAGCGAATGCGGTGCGGTTGATCGGCTTCCTTGCCCAACCGCCTCTTCCGATCCGCTTCGTACTCGCTGTAGTTGCCTTCGAACCAGACCACCTTGCTGTCACCTTCGAACGCCATGATGTGGGTCGCGATCCGGTCCAGAAACCAGCGATCGTGACTGCTGATGACGGCGCAACCGGCGAAACGTTCTAATCCTTCTTCAAGTGCGCGCAAGGTGTTGATGTCGAGATCGTTGGTCGGCTCGTCGAGGATGATGAGGTTCGCCCCTTCTTTCAACATACGGGCCAGGTGCACCCGGTTGCGTTCGCCGCCGGAGATGTCCTTGACCTTTTTCTGCTGATCGGTGCCCGCAAAGTTGAACCGGGCGCAGTAGGCCCTGGCGTTGACTTCGGCCTTGCCAAGCATAATGGTCTCCTGGCCCTCGGAGATGATGTCGTAGACGGACTTGTTCGGATCCAAGCTGCGATCCTGGTCCACATAGCCCAGCTTGACCGTCTCACCAACCTTGATCGTTCCCGCATCCGGTTTCTCTTTCCCGATGATCATCCGGAACATCGTCGTCTTGCCGGCTCCGTTCGGACCGATCACGCCGACAATGCCGCCCTTAGGGAGACTGAAATTCACATTCTCATAGAGGACCTTGTCCCCATAGGCTTTGCTGATGCCCTGGGCTTCGACAACCACATCGCCCAGCCGTGGGCCTGGCGGAATATAGATTTCTAAATCTGCAGCCTGCTCGTCCTGTTTCTGATTGACCAATTCCTCATAACGGTTGAGCCGCGCCTTGCCCTTCGACTGCCGGGCTTTCGGCGACATGCGAATCCATTCCAACTCATGCTCTAACGACTTGCGGCGCTTCGATTCGGCTTTTTCTTCTTTTTCCAGCCGCACCTGCTTCTGTTCCAGCCAGGACGTGTAGTTCCCTTGGAAGGGAATGCCATGGCCGCGATCGAGTTCGAGAATCCAGCCGGCGACGTTGTCGAGGAAGTAGCGGTCGTGCGTGACGGCGATGACCGTACCCTTGTACTGTTGCAGATGCTGTTCGAGCCATTGGACCGATTCGGCATCGAGATGGTTCGTCGGCTCGTCGAGTAACAAGATATCAGGCTCCTGGATCATGAGGCGGCATAGGGCCACTCGGCGTTTCTCACCGCCGGAGAGCACTTCGATTTTCGCATCCGGCGGTGGACAACGCAGCGCGTCCATGGCGAGTTCAAGGACGTTTTCCAATTCCCACCCGTTTGCCGCTTCGATCTTCTCCTGCAGCTGAGCCTGCTTCTCGAGAAGTTTTTCCAATTCATCGGGACCGGCCTCGCCCATCTTGTTGCTGACCTCATCATACTCGCGCAACATGGCCACGAGTTCTTTCTTGCCCTCTTCGACGATTTCTTTCACCGTCTTGTCCGGATCGAGCTGCGGTTCCTGTTCCAGCAGACCGACGCTGTAACCCTTGGAGCGGGTAATCTCTCCTGTGTAGTTCTGATCGACTCCGGCGATGATCCTGAGCAGCGAGCTCTTCCCCGATCCATTGAGACCCAACACGCCGATCTTCGCGCCGTAGTAGAAGCCGAGATAAATCTCGCGCAGCACCTGCCGCTTCGGCGGATAGACCTTGCCGACATTGACGAGTGAGAAAATGACTTGCTTGTCGTTCGTAGCCATGGGCCGTGCCACCCTCCTTAGTCCTTACAGTTCGCGCTGTGTGAAGTGGGCACCCTACCAGACAACCCTTTTCGACCACAACATACGTCGCCGCGACAGTAGCCGCCCCACGTGCCGTGAGGCAGAAACCGTTACCGATCGGCCAGTCCTTCTGTCAGTTGCATAAGGCGATCCCCGAGCGCAGAATTATGGTGGTCTCGCACTCTGTTCATCTTGTGAGGATCAACCGTGCCCTTGTCTGCGCGACTGCTCACACCCCTTGCCCTCTCACTTGCCCTGTTCATGGCCCTGATCCTGGGACACCCGGTTGCTTCCGCCGCCGAAGAGACCGAACAGAAAGACCTGGTGGAGAAGTCGCGAATGACGCTGGACGGGTTCCTGGCCGACTCGAACATGGCGTGGTTTCGCGACCATATGAAAGAGGCGAGGGGAATCTTCATCGTGCCGCAACTGCTCAAGGCAGCCTTCTTTTTCGGAGGAGAAGGGGGAAGCGGCGTGTTTCTCGTCAAAGACGACAAGACCGGTGAATGGAGCGATCCGGCTTTCTATACGATGGTGGCCGGCAGTTTCGGATTTCAATTCGGCGCGCAGGCTTCGGAGGTGGTTCTGCTGGTGATGTCGCAACGAGGGGTCGAGTCCCTGCTCACCAGCACCTTTAAGCTCGGCGGCGACGTCTCGGTCGCCGTCGGTCCTGTCGGCGCCGGTATCGAGGGCTCCACCGCGATGAACCTCAGTGCGGACTTGCTCACGTTCGCCAGGGCGAAGGGCTTATTCGGCGGGATCTCGCTGGAAGGCGCCGTTATCGCCACAAGGGACGAGTGGAATCGGGACTATTACGGGAAAGAGGTCAGGCCGACCGACATTCTCGTGAAACTGGCTGTGATGAATCCTCATTCGGCAAGCTTGAAGGCCGCACTGGCTAGGGCCGTAGCCGGAACGTCCTCAACCGGACAGACCACCACACCTGCTCCCGAATAGCGATCGACTTTTCTCTGTTCAATCTTGTCTGCAGGCCTTGCGGACATGCCTCACGGCATGACCAAACAGGATTGCGGGACAGCCCGGCCCAACAATTTAGAATCCCATCTCTTCGGAAAGCCGGACTTCCGATTCGTCGTCTATTTCCTCAAGACAACTGAAACAGGCAAAGGGAAACCGGTCGATGGGAATCGCGCAAACTTCGCCGACGGACGAGTCTTCTATCGCTAGACCACCGCATTCTTTATGAATCAAGACGAGCATGTCGCCCTCCTATGCGCTGCGCGAACGTGCAGGAAAGGCGGGACGAGCGCGACGTGCAGAATCTGATTCCCCCTGTCGCACTTTTCCCGAAGGAGCCTGTCCGACATTGCCTTCGTAACGAGGCGAAGGAGGTGCGACCAGATGCGAGGCCGCAGGCCCGGAAAAACCGGAGGCGTATTCGCTGGAATACGTTGAGGATTTTTTCGGGCCGAGAACGACGCAGATGGTCGCGGATCGTTCGCCGCAGTAGAACGGTCAATGTTGGACAGGCTCCTGATCTCGCCTCGCGCGCGTGTCGAACACAAGCCGCCGAAATGTGTCCAGGTGTTCCGGACCGCTCAGTCGATGGTCGCCCGGAACCAGATGGAGTTCAACCGGGAAAGAGGGGGCAAGGGAGCGCAACTGCTCGACAAACTGGCTGCTGCCTTGCGGCAGAATCACGCGGTCTTGCTGGCCGTGGAGAATGGCCGTGCTGACCGGCCGAAGCCGGTCGAAACTCGTTTTCCAATAGGCCTCGCTCTCCTCGACCCACTTCCAGGCGAGAGGAAAATCCCGATGACCCGGCTCATCGTCCCAGGGCATCCAGCCGGCGCGGTGCCAGGCCTGCTGCCGTTCGGCATCGATAGATTTCGCGCGCACGCCCATCATGTTGAATGCGGGAGCGATGAGCACCAGTCGCTCGATGTCCTGACACTCTTGCGCCATGAGCCAGGCAATCCAGCCACCGAGTGAATTGCCGACAATGGTGATCGACGGACCACTCTTGATGAGCTCGAGCACCG
Organism: Nitrospira sp.; assembly: GCA_005239475.1. Lineage (GTDB taxonomy): Bacteria > Nitrospirota > Nitrospiria > Nitrospirales > Nitrospiraceae > Palsa-1315. Next base: position 4,892 of record SPAX01000224.1, read on the forward strand.
CTTGCGCATCAGCGATCCAATCTGAGAGGGTGTAGTCTGTAAACGTACCTTCAGATTCTCCATAGCCTCGCACGTCGTAACAACAAAACCCCCAGCCTTTCTCCTCACACCATTGTGCGAGCGCTTTGCTCTTGTTGCCCCAGCGTTTCGAGAGGAAGCCGGTGATGAACAGGATCTGGCGATCCTGGCCGATCAAGCGATCACCGCGAATCAGCTTGCCGTCGACGGCTGCGAGTTCGAACAAATGCGGGCTACTCATGTGTGCGTGAGCGCTTTGGTGATGAACGGCCCCAGCCGCTGCAGGACCGCTCTTGGAATCTCATGGCCACCACGAAAGCTGTGCCATTCAACCGATAGTCCAGCGTGAGTCAGCGTGTCTCGCAGCGCTTCTGCCCCCACATACGGCAGAAGCGCATCCTGCACCCCGTGGCATTGAAAGACCGGCAGTCCTTTGCGTTTCTGGAACAGCGGAGCCCATTCCTGTATGGCAAGGAGCGTTCCGGACAGTTGGATCAGCCCGGCATAGGGCTGCGTCGTTCTGAGCATCACATCACAAGAAAGCATCGCGCCCTGGGAAAATCCCCCGAGGATGGTCTTGCGCGGGTCCGCGCCGAATTTGTGTTCGACTTCCTTGAGGAACGCCAGCATCGTCTCGCGCGCCGGAGCCAGGCCTTTGGGAATGTCTTGCGAGAGATCACGCACCCGACCTGCCGCTTGATCCGCTGCAATGCGCGCCATGTCGATGAGCCACCAGGCTCGTGCATCCCTCGGGCCAAAACTCAACGAGAGCGGGCCTTCGGGAAAGACAAACCTTGTTCCGGCCGGCACGTGCAGGACGTCGGCCAGCGACACGAGGTCATCCCCCGGTGCGCCGAAGCCATGCAGGAGCAGGACGAGAGGACCGCGACCTCCCCCCTTTCCATCTGTGCCGCCTGTGATCCGCGTCCGCAGCCCGCCTATTTGTTCTTCGCGCATGAGTGGCTCGTTATCTCAAATACAAATATTGCAGCAACGCGACGACGCCGTAGAGCGAGGATTCGACGATTGGTTGTTGGTAGAACGGAACGAACGCGCCCTTCTGGTTGGCCTCGACCTGGTCGATGATGTACTGGACTTGCTTCGCACGGATTTCGTGGTCCTTGCCGAGCCCGAGGGCTTGGATCATCTGCTTGCTCAGCCCGGCCAAGACCCCCTGCTTCGCCCGGTCGGCAGATTGATAGAGCAACAACGCCCCGCTCAGCGCCAGGACGACATTCAACGCCCAGGCCAGTAGCAGCAAGAGTGGATAGTTCCAGATATCGAAGTAGTCGTTGCGCGCGGCGATCATGATCAGCAAAGCGATGAAGGGATACCGGATGAGGCGATTGACCGCTTCCGTCCGTCGGCTGATCAGGTCGATGCCGGCTAAATACTTAAGCTTTTCAAACTCGGCCTTGTGGCTCTGGCTCAGTCCATACTCGCGCAAGTACTCCTGCTGCACCTGCTCCGACCACCCTCCGCTCGAAGTGTTTACCCAACCGACCCACCGACGGCACAACATGACCTCGTCGAACACCGCCAGATTCAGCAGCACCACAAGGCTCACGCTCACCAGCGTCATGATCACGTCCACTCGACAGCTTAGCCATCCCCGACAGGGATGGATCATCTCTTCGTCAACGACCCAGTGATCCAGGGACATCACGATCGCGCCATACAGCAGGAACAGGATCAAGACGCGCGCCGCCCGCTGCAGCGGGCCTGCCGCGTCGAGGTACCAGGACCAGGCTTGATCGACCGTGGTGGCCGCTCTGGTGGCGACCGGATGATAGACCCGTTGCACATTGGTCCAAAACGTCCTCAGGGTGAATCGGGAGCGAGGGCCCTGATCGATGCGGAATAAGAAATCCTCAGTTAGGTGGTCGCTGTTCTTCATCAGATCGCGGGACCCTTTGACCAGGAAGACCAGGCACAACATCACCACGAGTAGCCGGAGCCACTCACTGGGCCAAATGCTCACACCTGCGGTCCACGAAAATGGTTCGCCTTCATCGTGATGGGCCATGAGGGCTGTCCCGCCACCCACGGCCCAAAAGACCGCCGTCCAGACCAGGATAATAAGGCCGACCACGGCGAACAGACGCCAGGAACGCGAGACTCGCAGCCAGAGTCGCTGATTGGTCCAGGCGAGCGCCGCTCCGACGAACAGCCCAATCCCGACCAGCGCCATCACGGTTGCGCCGGTGGGACTGACGCCCTGCTTCAGCTGACCCTGATTGTCCGTATGCTCGAGATCCGCGCGCAAGGGATGGATCGTTCTCACGCCTTCGACATCGACGACGCTTAAGTCCACGGCGCCCTCTCGACCCACTTCGAAGATCCGAGGATGTTCAGCCGCGTCGTAGACCCGGTCTTCCGGGGTCAGTGCCACGTGATACCCCGCCGGGCAAGGTGCCGCCGATTTCTGACGATCGCCCGCTGTACGACAGGCAACGTGATTCACCGCCCGGAGCACGGCAAAGTAGGTGGCCGTTTGATAGCTGCTCCGAAACGGCGGGACATCGCGTTGCAATCCGCCGTCCAACTGCAAACCGAACGGCGAGGCCACGACCATGTTCCTGGTCCACTTGTACTCGCTTGCGTGGAGATGACGTGCGTCGAGATCGACGGTGAAGAAGACGGCATGCGGAAAGGCCGGCCGGAGCGCTTTGAGAATGAGCAGCGCATCGTAGGGGTCCGTGCCCAGGATGCCGATCGCTTTAGCCCCTTCTCCTTCGTCTTGGATCCTCGTAGCCAAGGCGCGCACATAATCAAGTTGACTGGTGCCTTCGGGACGTTCCTTCAGCCCGCCGGCCAGAGCATCCTTCGCGGTCTCATTGGCTTTGGGTTTCTCTCCACGCCCGGCTTTCACATTGTCGTCGCCCGGCACTTCGCCATCGAGACCACTGAGATAGCTATACCGGAAGATGTTTAAGGTCAGGGATTCGTAGTCGGCCGAGCGTTGGATCTGTAGATCGATCGCGCGCGGGACGGTGGGGCACCAAGCTTTGATCGTCGTCGGCACTTGGATCTGCTTCAGCTCGGCCTCCGTGAAGGTCGCCACTTTCGCGCAAGCCGCCGCGCGGAACTCGATGGGCAAAGCCCGACCATAGAACGAATCCCACTCTCCAATGAGGATCACCGCATCCCAGCCGAGCCGCACCTGGCGACGTTCTAATTCCTCGATCAGCGTGTCGAATAGCCGGTCGTCGGATCCGATCTCGTAGATGAGCCGCACATTCGCAGCCGCCAGCCGATGAAAAAACTCCTGCTCGCAGGCTTCATACGTCTGGCACGCGAGACCCTTCCCCTCTTCATTCTTCAGCCCATAGGCCAAGATCCCTTTCATCGCGCTGGCCCACGGCGAATAGAGCTCGATGGTCCCGTCCGTATTCGGCCAGACCCCGACCCCTTCATGGGGCTCGGCATACAAGGCTCCGGCCTCATCCAGGAGATGACGCAGGGCGGAGGAACTGCGGGGCCCTACCAGCTTGAACGTGACGGCCTGTTGCAACGCCGGATTCAGACGAACCAGCTTGCGCCGGTCGTCGGTCAGGAGGCATTCGCTTTTTTGTTTCGACTCTTCGCACACCAGGGTCTGCGACAACGAGGTCAGAGTGGCCAAGAACCCTCGGCTGAGGGCGTCGTCGGGGATCCAGATCACGAGGGTGCTCTGGGCTCGATCCTGTCCTTCGCCACAGACCCGTGTCTTGCGGAGCTGATACCACTCGTACGGCAACGCATGACCGACTCCCTGAATGTCCCCCTCGATGAACGAAAGATGCCCCTCATCCTCAGGGACATAGCAGGCCACGCCCAGCGCGGTGCCAACCGCATAGCGATCTCGAATGCGGGACTCCGCACTCTCCGTATAGGGATCGCCGCTCATGGTCACCAATAGGACTGTGATCTGCTCACCCTTCTTGGCTCGGTCGGCAATCGCGAGCCGCAGTGGTCTCAGACGCTGGGTGAGGGAGGATTCAGCTGACTGGCCGGACACGGACTTGGGCAACCCGCTTGCTGGTGACGGAGCTTCTCGCATGCTCCTCTGCACTGCTGCCACCGGATCTTCCCACAGTCGCGCACGGACCGATTGCTCACCGGTAGTCTGTTTCACATCCAACCCGGTACCCACCGGCCGCGAACTGCGCAGCGGCTCTTTCACCAACAACACGCCGGCGAGCGCAACTGCGAGGGTGACCACCCCCACCAGGGCAAGCTTCGATTCTCCGCTCCCTTTTGCCATAAAACGATCCGTTGTCTGTGATTAGCCTCGGGAAATAGCAGCCTTTCCAATCTCCGTGAGACTAGTACGGCCACTGTACAACAGACAGTGAGGGGGACTGCAAGGCGGGAATGTGCTAGCCCGCATTATTCATGACGGTTCGTGGCGAAATCGCTGAGCCGCGTCGCGAGACCGGCGCGCGGAGGCCAAGAGACTGGCTCTGCCGTCCGCGGCAGTGCCTGTCCCGTTGTTCCTCAGACGGGGACAGGCGCGCAAAAGAAGGGCGCCAGTCCCCAACAGTACGGTGAGGGTCCGAGGGGCGAGCCCGCCGGCCGAAGGCTCGTCGTAGCATCGGATCGGCGATTGCAGCAGAAACGTTCGTGAGTAATGCGGGCTAGGAGCTGCAACTCACGGAGAGGTGCTTGCCCCAGTTGGGTGGAGAAGCCGCGTAGGCGTCCATGCCTGGCTGGTCACTGTAGGGATTTTGCAGGAGGGCGAGCAACCGATCGATCTCGGAGAAGTCCTTCTGCTGAGCTTTCTCGATGGCGGTCTGCGCCAGATAGTTGCGGAGCACATACTTCGGATTGACGCGATTCATGCGCACCAGGCGGTCGTCGTCTCGACTCCCCTCTTCGCGCAACCGGTCCTCGTACCGATGAGCCCACTTGTCGAAGGCTGCACGACCCAGGAAGAAGTCACGGAGCGGCTCGTTCAGCGATGCGGACCCGGTCCGAAACAAGCCCAATGAACGAAAGAAGTTCGTGTAATCGATATGGTGCTGGTGCATGAGCGCCAAGAGGTCTTGGATCAACGACGCATCCTCCTCCTTCGTCTCGATGAGTCCACACTTGGCCCGCATCAACTCCATGTACCGTCCTTCGCAGAAGGGAGTGTAGCGGTCGAGCGCAGCCTTCAAATCTTCCTTCTCGGCCAACGGGAGCAGCGCCTGCGCCAGACAGCTGAGATTCCAGAGACCGATATAAGGCTGTTGATTGAAGGCATAGCGGCCGTTGTGGTCGGAGTGGTTGCAGATGAAGCCCGGATCGTAGTCGTCCATGAACCCGAAGGGGCCGTAGTCGAGGGTGATACCGTGGATCGACATATTGTCCGTATTCATGACGCCGTGCGCCCAGCCGACAGCCTGCCATTGCGCGATCAGCCTCGCCGTGCGTTCGACGACCTCGGAAAAGAATCGCGCGTACTTGTCCGGGCCATCCACCAGGTGGGGAAAGTGGTTTGCGATGACATAGTCGGCGAGGATTTTGAGCTGCTCGTGCTGTTTTCGGTAATAGAAGATCTCAAAGGTGCCGAAGCGCACATGGGACGGCGCCATCCGTACGAGCATCGCGCCGGTTTCGACCTGCTCACGGTAGACCTGGTGATCGCTCCCGACAAGACAGAGTGCTCGCGTCGTCGGAATCCCCAGACCATGCATCGCTTCGCTGCAGAGATACTCCCGGACGGTCGAACGCAGCACCGCACGGCCATCTCCCTCTCGGGAGAACGGCGTAATCCCCGCTCCTTTCAGATGCAGATCCCACTTCTCGCCTCGTTCGTTCCGTACTTCTCCAAGGAGGATGGCGCGCCCGTCTCCCAGCTGCGGCACATACACGCCGAATTGATGGCCGGAGTAGAGCATGGCCAGGGGCTCCATCCCCGGCACGAGCATGCTCCCGCCAAACACACCGGCACACTCCGGGCGCTTCGCTTGCTCCGGATCAAGGTCGATCAGTTCGGCCGCCGCGGGATTGAAACTGACAAGATACGGAGGCGCTGCAAGGGGGGTCGGATGCAGCTTCGCATAGAATGCCTCGGGCAGGCAGGCGTAGCTGTTGTCGAATGACAATTCTTCCAGTGTGTGCAAGGGTGGCATCTCTTCATGTGTAGCATGCCACGGACAGGAATCGCCAGACGGCGAAGAACCGCTGCGGTTGTCTCATGATCATTTTTTACCTGAGCCGGACGGGCTCTTGCCTGCGCGGCCCGTGACTTACCACCCCTGTCCCTCCCTTGTCTTCTGATCATCGTTTATCTAGAATGCACTCCTCTGCATGGCTTGGGGGAAAGTACAGTGAAGGGTCTACGGTTCGAGCGCATCGGGAAAAACCGTCACTACAATGTGGTGTTCCACATGGGGAGCAGCTACGTGCCCGTCAGTGATGAGACCGTGGACGAACTCAAGGCCCAAAGCCTGCTTCCAGTCGAACGGTTCCTCGAACTCTTGATCGACCGCGTCGGGTACTCCTCCTACCTCAAAGATCAAATCCGCACAGAACTGAAGTCCTCCGGCGATCCGGTGACGCAGATCACGGTTCTTCAAGGCGCCATCCGCGACCTCTAAGCGGTTGCTGAAACAGGCGCCCAACTTCGTTCTCGTCTCAAAAAAATCC
>SPAX01000225.1 GCA_005239475.1 Nitrospira sp.
TTTACGAAGGAAGGTTTCCTGGCTGAAGGGTTTATGCACAAAAACGATCCCTGGGTACAATCCGCAGTGACTGAGGATCGCCTCGTTTGAATGGCCCGACATGTAGAGTACCCTCGTCCGTTCCCGCAGGGTAACCAGGTGGTCGGCGACCTCCCGCCCGCTCATCCCCGGCATGAACAGATCGGTCACCAGTAAGTGGATCGGGCCTGGATAATCCTGTGCAATCTTCAAACAAGTGTGTCCGTCCTGAGCTTCTAAGACGGTATAGCCGCAGCTCCTAAGAATCTTCTTGGCGACCCCCCGGAGAGGATCTTCATCGTCCACCAGCAGAATAGTTGATGGCCCTTGCCGGTCTTCATGGGGGGAAAGGGCTGCTTCGGCCAACTGGACGACTTGCTTCATGTCGAGGCTGTGTTTGTGTTGCGCGATATTCATCGCTGAGAACTTCCGGTTATCTTTCTACGCACCATCGCGACCAGTCGCTCTCATACCACGGCGGAATGCTCGACCAGCTTTAGTATCGCGGCTCATCTGACACCAGAAAGAGACTGCCGGCTATGGAACTCTGGTGAGCCGTCAAAGTCTGATAGGCGTGACTCACCGAATTGACCTGTACCACCTGCATGGAAGAGGAAGCCTCCCCTTCGCCTTCGGCGGTTTCGTGATTTTCCGGCACGAGAACCATCCGCAGGCGGGCCTGCTTCGCTGCAACCACCTTGAGCGGTATTCCACCGACGGGCCCGATGAGGCCGTCCGGTGTGATGGTCCCCGTGATGACGCGATCTCGAGAAATGACCTCACCCTGCGCCAGCGCCACGACCGTGAGGGCGACCATGGCCGAAAGACTGTCGCCGTAAATGGTCGTGCCGACATAGGGCACCGCGAGCGTTACGGACCAGGAATCGGTGGACAAGCCCAGCGCCCGGGCGGCCCGGCGGATCGCCTGATCCGTGGACGTCTGGGCCATCCGCGAGATCCGGCCTGGGCCGTTCTGGAAGTGGACCATGAGTCCTGAGCGATCAGCCCGTTCTTCGAACGAGAGCGTGAGGTAGGCCACGGTGCCGACATCACGATCATCCGTCGTAAGACCGAGGATCGGAATGAGCCGTCGGCTGACTCCTGAGTCCGCGAATGACGGCAGCGCGGTCATTGGCACGATGATCGCCAAAGCGAGCGCGCCAGCCAAGACCCACCGGCCGACGGTGCGACCTATTGACGGAAGCATAGCGCCAGAATGGTTCATGATGGGCCTCCCACCGACTCCGCGAGATTGACAGCGAGGAGGTGTTTCCTCGCCTCCATCTGATGGACCGGCTGATGGTCCTGCCGCGAGAGCGCCTCCTTGCAGCTCCGGATCTGGTTCCGTAGAAGCGCTTGCTGGTCGGGCTCCATGCGGATGAATTCGACGCCGAACTCTCCGTTGCGTGCCCATCGCATCACGGCCAGATCGACCGCCAGCGTTTCATGCGGATCGTCTAGCTTGATCTCGACCCGGAAATACTTCATGTCAGGTACGGCGCCGGTACATTGAATCCGGCCCCCTTCGCGGGAGATGTCGACGACCGTTCCGGTCTGAGCGATCACGCCGTCGTCGAACGACACGGGAAGAAAGACGGGAAACCGCTGATACTTGCGCTGGTCTGTCGCACCTGACGGGAGAACAGCACCTGGTGTGTCAGGTAGGTCACCGAGCACCTCCTGGACGGTTAGCAGAAACGTCCGTTGGTCGAACGGTTTCAAGAGGACCCGGTCGGCCCCCAATGCGAGGGCGGACGAATTCCAGTCGAGCAGGCCCTTTCGTCCCCCGCCGCTCATGGCAATGATCTTGGGTCTCGCCACGACGTGTTTCATCTCCAGAATGACCTCGATCCCATCCTGCTCGGGCATGAAGATATCAGTCACCACGACGTCGGTCGGCTCCCGGCGCCAGAGCGCCATCCCTTTGCGACCGTCCGGAGCGTCGAGGACCGTATGCCCCGCCTGCTCCAGAGTCCTCCGCAGAACCCTACGAAGCGATACTTCATCGTCGATGACGAGTATGCGCGACATGGGAACCTCCTTGTTTCCTGGCGCCGTCGCCCGTTATCGGCTCGGCGATCCGGCCACCGCTGCAAGGACAGGATCCTTGCTCATACAGGCCATCACCCGCCGCAATGCCTCGCCCAATTCGAAGAGCGAGAATCCCTTTTTCAGAAAATCGTCCGCCCCCAATGCGAGGGCCTTTGCCTTCGCCTCGTCTGTTCCGTATCCGGTCATTATGATCACGCAGGCCTGGGGATCGATGGTCCGCAGGCGACTCAACACCTCGATCCCGTTCACGTCCGGCAGGTGAAGGTCCAGAATGGTAATGAGCGGGCGCGACCGTTCGAACATGTCGATTCCCTTCTGTCCGCCGTCCGCCAGGAACACCTCGTGCCCCTTTCGTTTCAACACAGTGTGCAACAGTGTCCGGATGCTTTCTTCGTCATCGATGACCAACATACGCGACATGGGTTTCTCCTTTCGTGTGGTCCCCAGACATCGGGCCGCTGCTGCTACGGAAGCGCGTCTTCGCCCGGCGTCGGCTCTCCTCCCAGACGCCGGCCGCATAGAGCTTGGGCAATCCGATTCGCGACATTCTTCGCATCGAGCGGTTTAAGACCGACCGGAATCATAGGACAGCCCTTTCTTCAGAATCCGGTCCCGACTTCCGAGCCAGATCGCGGAGAATGTCCGCCAACCGTTCGAAGCCGAACGACTTGTCGAGGAAATACTCTGCGCCGGCCTCCAGGCAGGTGATTTGATATTCGAGATCGGTCAGATTCGTCAGCATGATGACGCGGGGCGCGTGGGGCGCGAGCTTGACCGCCCGCAGCACCTTGATCCCGCTCGCGCCCACGAGTTGGAGATCGAGGATCACCACGTCCGGGCGCATGTCCCGGATGAGCCGGATCGCGGCCTGGGCCTCGCCGGCTTCTCCGACCACTTCGGCATACGGCGCGTCGGCGTGCAGCAAGGCTTTCACCCGGTCACGCACGCGCGGGGCGTCGTCCACGATTACGACTTTCATGAAGGCGCTCTCTATTATGGTGGTGGGCTCCATGACGTTC
>SPAX01000226.1 GCA_005239475.1 Nitrospira sp.
TTCGACGAATGCCATCACTTCGCCCAGCTTCAGGTCGGTCGTCGAAGCGGGACTTGGCGCCGGCGCGCCGGCACTATTCGGAGAGGGCTGTGCCGACTCTGGGGCTGCAGACGGCTTCGGCCTCTTCTGCTGACCATTTCTCGGCTGTGCCCAGCGATGATATTCCAGGAGGACCGCAATACAATGACGACACATCGGTTCTTCCGGCAGGGTGCAGCTGCACTTTGAGATGAGATGCCCCTCTTTGAGACGGATCGTCTGTTCGTAGAGGCCGGAATTCCCGATGACGGCGGACGAAATCTGTGCATCATCGGCCTCGACGATCCGAACGCGATTTTCAGAGAGATACTGATTGCCGATGTGAAAGGCATTGCGATCAACCACCGCCTGGATCATCGGAGGATCCAGGAGGCTTAACCGCTCAGCGGAACAGGGGATCTTGTTTCGCATGCGCTGCGTTCCCAATCGCTAACAACTCCAACTGATGTTGTGGCGTAGTGTGAAACAGACCGGGGAAACTGTCAAGGGTTCATCAGTATTCAACAGGCATTGCGTCACCGCTGACCTCTTCCCTCGACACCAAACAGCGCATACCCCTTGGTTGCACGGCGGTAGTTTGAGTGGATCGTGAAGACGCACCCAGCAGAGCCACCGAGTTTCTCGCACTCGCTGTGCGGATTTTCAGCCAGCACCACATGATTAGATCCGCGAGTGAGACCCGTCACAGAAGGGAGGCTTTTTCGTCTGCTTACAGCCACAGAATGCCACCCGTTTCTTCTCTTCTAAGTGAACCTCCATCGGCGAGAACTCCGTGCCCGTATGGGATCCATCGCAAAACGGCTGCGCTTTCGATCGACCGCATCGACACCAATAGAGCGTGCCTGAACCCACTTCGACAATGCATGGCGCCCGTTGCGCAACCACCGGCTTATCTGGCATCAGACTCCTCCTTCATGCATTCGTGAGGCCTACGGGGGGAGGCGTCCAGCGATCACCGGAGACGTTTTCTGCACCCCTCACTCCTGCCACCTCACGGCTTTCTCAACATCGGGGAGGCGGCCCCTGCGCACTGACCGGCGTCAGCCACAGATAGTCCGCAATCTTCTCGCGGATCATGTCTTGTAATTGCTCGATACGCCCCACCTCGAAAGACTTCATATAGACGCTGACCTGGCGGAGCTGATTCGTCAGGCGGCGGGCCACTCGCTTCGGAACCGGAAGGTCGTACTGAATGTGCCCAGCCCCTGTATAGCTCACGAGCGGCCCGGCCATCATATCACTCCCCGAGCGAATCTGGTTGAGGCGACGGGCTAAGGTCTTGGCCATCCCTTCATCGCGAACCATGGAGGCTTCGAGCATCGTCTGATAGAAGCTGTCAGCCCCCCCACTATGACAGGCCTGAAGTTGCTGAAGAATACGCGCCCGATAGATCGGATCATCGACAATGGCTTCGTCCTTCATGCCCCACTGTGCCATCATTGGGTCAGACTTCGCCTGAACCAAACCGTTCTTGGCGACGATCCTCACTAACGGCTTCGGAGGATTCATGGCATCCACAGCCCAATGCTGTTCTTTTGCCAACTGAACCAGCGGTTCATAATCCTCGAACGAGCCACCCCAGTTCTGTTGCCACCGGACGGCCTCTAGGAATTCCTTGCGATTCATTGCTGAACCGGAAAGATATTGATCCAGTGCTGCCTGACCGTCCCAGCCGAACATTTCCATGGCCAAGACTGGCGTACGCCCCTCCGCCTTCAGCCTCCGCAGCACCGTCATCGCCGCATCGATATGAAATCGATTGTGATGTTCCTCGCCCAGATAAATGATGTCCTGCTGGAGCAACAACTCGGTCCACTGGTCGAGAGGGACCGGTTGCCCTGTCGCCGTATCAATGATCTGCCATTCCTTGAACAACGCATGACGCCCGTCCTGTGAGGCGGCAGAAAACTTGGCGCTCCCTCCACTCGTGCAGGCCACGGTGAACCACAATGCCCCGACGACTAACAACACCTTGTATGTGACGAAGATTGCTCGTGTAGCGAGCAGCATTGGTGTCTTGTACATAACCTCTACCTAACACAGGTCTCTCGGGATGGGCAAGACGACAACCTTGACGCTCAGGGACCAGGTCGTTATGCTGCCACACATTCACCAACGGACATCGACAGATCTACTATCACGCACCTCGTACCAACCGACTCATGAATTCTACAGCACAGGTCCTTGCAGACTTTCGTTCACAGGTCACCCAGCTCTTGCAGGAACGCGACAAGGAGTGGGAGGCCTCACGCAAACTTGTTGAGGCCAAGCAGCTCACTGCGACGTTGAAACGGTTGATCGAAGAAAGCCACCGTGTCGATCTTCCCCTCACCGTCCGTGATGCGATCACCCTGGCCTTGGGAAACGCAGAAGCCGAACGAATTCAGGATCTCCCAGGCCCCCGACTCAAGGAACTCACAGGGCTTCCCCCGACAAAAGCCGTGCGAGCCCTCTGTGTGTGGTTCGGCGTCGTTGAGGGCCCGGCGTCCCAGTGGCCCGTGACCTCCCTGCGGAGTGAAGAGATTGAGGCGTTCGCCCATTCCCACTTTAATCCCTTTGACCTGCTGCTCGATGCGGACGTGGCCTCCCTGCTCGATCTGGGAGCCGGCGACCTCTCGTTTGCCACAGAGCTGGTCGAACAATATGTGGCTCCCCTTCAACTGCGTCAGCGCGAGTTGATTCTTCATAGCCTTGATCGGCTTCAGCCAGGGTCAAAACTGGGCGGACCACTCCATCCGGAACGAGAGAGACTCAACGGCCTGCGGTCTCGGACTGGGCTCTCGTTTCAATTCTACGGAAACCAGGACATGTTCGACCTGGATAATCTCGACCAGGGTAGGAAGCTCGCACCACGCTATACGATCGCGACCTGCTGGGCTCCCGCGACACCCACGTTTGCCTACGAACCAACCAGGCTGTCCGATCAGGTCATCACCCAAGAGCTCCTTCGAACCAAAGGCACGTTTCGGCAGACCCACTTTTCCGGCGAACCGGCGCTGGAGGTCCAGCATGGAGACCGTGCACTCCTCTTTCCGCCATGGAAATTCGAGATTCGAGGTCCCCTCGCCCTGCTCGAGCTGCTGGCGCGCCGAGGCCTCCTCTGTGTCGTCGGAGCCGTCGATACCCAGGTCTTCTGGGAAATCCTGGCACAACTCCTCGACGACTCCCGCTATCGACCAGACAATCAGCCGTTCACACCAGACAATCTCCCGACGATTTTCGGCGAAATCTTCGAGCGGCTCTCCCGGCTTGCGCTCGGCGAGACCCTGAACCTGTCAGACTGCGGCCCGTTACGCAGACAGATTCCACGAGTCCTCCCCCTTCACCCGCCGCAGGACCCCTTCTATCGTTTCCGCTCCGTTCAGATTCGCCGTGGAGCCGTCTTTCCAGGAATTCCCGCCAGCAGTACCGCCAGACGGTTTTCTGACATGGTGGAAGAAACACCTCCCTGGATGCTGATCCTCGTACCAGAATAGCAGGAGGCTGAGAAAGTCGCTCGTCTCACCCGCCCAGCCCAGGCGCGCCGAGACGCGCCTTTTCCCATGCGGCGTTCTCGAAGCCAGTGAAGCGTCGTTCGTTTCCGGATTCGGACGTTTCACGAACGACGAGGACGGCCCAGTCGGCGCAAAACCCTATGAGTCGCCCTCTCCAGACTGCTCGATGCAAGAACTCACATGAGAATTGACCGTCTCAAGACCCTTTGTTAGACTTCGACCGTGTCGGATCACCATCCATTCCTGAACCACCCGGACGACAATCCCACCATGAATTCAGCTCACACCATCAGGGCGATCCAGGACAATATTGCGCTGGTCATCAAGGGGAAATCCCATGTTATCGAAATGGCGGTGGTCTGCCTTCTGGCCCGCGGCCATCTGCTGCTCGAAGATGTTCCTGGCGTCGGCAAAACCACGCTGGCGCATAGCTTGGCCCGATCGCTTGACTGTTCGTTCAAGCGCATTCAATTCACGAGCGATCTCTTGCCTTCCGATATCGTCGGCGTCTCCATGTTTAACCGGCAAAAACAGGGTTTTGAGTTCATCCCTGGTCCGATCTTCGCCAACGTCGTGCTGGCCGACGAGATCAACCGCACCACGCCGAAGACCCAGAGCAGTCTCCTGGAAGCGATGAGTGAGGCACAGATTTCCGTCGATAATCAGACGCATCCGCTTGAGCAGCCCTTTATGGTCATCGCCACGCAGAACCCTGCTGAATATCACGGAACATTCCCCCTTCCGGAATCCCAACTCGACCGGTTTCTGATGCGCCTCTGTATTGGATATCCCGCGCTCGAAGAAGAGCGGAAGGTGCTCGCCCGTCCGCACTCGTTGCATCCCGCTGAAACACTGGAAGCGGTGCTGTCAGCCCACGAAGTATTGGCATTGCAGACTCGCGTAGATCAGGTCCACATGGAAGAGAGCTTGACGGACTATCTGCTCGCGATCGTGCATGCGACCCGTCAGAGCGAGCTCTTATCCCTAGGGGTCAGCACACGCGGAGCGCTGGGGCTGAGCAAAGCGGCCAAGGCATTGGCGGTCGTCCGCGGACGCGACTATTGCCTCCCCGACGACATCAAGGAACTGGCGCCGATCGTGCTGTCCCACCGCGTCATGCTGAACCGGACCCATGGCATGCGGACACAGAGCTTCGAACAGGCGGAGCGTATGGTGCTCGACATTGTCGAGACCGTTCCCGTTCCTGTCTAGCCAGTCACGGATGGCCCCGGCTAACTGGATAAGCTACAGGCGTGAAGCACCCACCCCTCAACCTCCGTGTCTCTCGAACCTTCTCCTTTGTCCAGGGCATGTCCCGGCGGCGGTCGATTCGTCTCACAACTGAAGGGACGAGGTTTCTTCTCTTCACATTCGGGATCGGGCTCGCCGCGATCAACACCGGCAACAATCTGTTTTACTTACTCCTCGCGATGATGCTCAGCCTCATCGTGATCTCCGGATTGCTTTCGGAATACTGTCTTCGACGATTGGAATTTCATCGGCATGTGCCTGATCTCATCATGGCCAACGAGCCGACCACCCTCACACTGTCTGTCACCAACCGAAACCGGCACTTATCCAGCTTTTCCCTGCGCCTACTCGATGTCGTCGAAGGCCAAGATGTAGACCGAGGTCTCTCTATTCACCTCCTGCCCCCACAAAGCTCCGTGCTCCTCTCCTATCCACTGCTTGCAACGAAACGTGGCTGGATCCGGTTCCAAGGGATCCGGGCTTACACGCTGTTCCCCTTCGGACTGTTTCTCAAGAAAGGGCTTTATTCCACGGAAGCGCATCTGCTCGTCAGTCCCCCCATCAGGCCGCTCACCTTGCGGTTCGTAGATGAATTGGTCAGCGAAGGGCAAGGGCAGTCCCTCCCACAACGAGGACATGGAACCCAACTGTACAACCTCCGCCTGTATCAACCAGGCGATGACTCGCGAGCCATCCATTGGATGACAACCGCTCGCACGTCCCAGCTGATCGTTCGGGAAACCGAAGCAGAGGACCAGCGACGCATCACAGTCGTCCTCTCAATCGTGGCTCCCGAAGAATGCGCGCCCCTATTCGAACGCAGCGTGACGTTCGTGGCATCGCTCCTCTGGCAACTGACAGAGCGGGCCTACCCTGTACGACTCATCATCGGGACAGAAGACTCAGGACTCGGGTCTGGATCCGCTCATCTCTTGGCGATGCTGCGCCTATTGGCGCTATGCGAACGGCAACCACCTGAAACCAATGGAGTCGGCCATCATGGCGCGCACCCTCCGCTCACCCACGAAGCCGAGCGGGGCTACACGGTGGCGGTCGTACCCTGGTCGGACCAGGCGGCACCCACCAATATGGAGCAAGCTGATCGGGTGCTCCATGCCACGCAACTCGAAGAATTGACACATGCCTTTTGATCAGGCCTTTGCCCTCAGTTCCGTCTTCCTCGCCGCCACAGCCTTCACCGGACTCGTGCTGGCGCAGAGTGTCCCGCTCTGGCTCGCCCTCCCCACAGCGATCATCCTGACCATCTCGCTGCTTCACGCAGGAGGAATTCATTTCGTTCGACAGGCGATGGCACGGGTTACCGTCTCGCCGACCCTCTGGAATGTCCTGTTGATTGGCGCCTTGGCCATATTGCTGATTGATCTCACCGTGGTATCACGAGACCTCCTCCCGGCCGGTATCCACTTTTTGGTCATGCTGCTGGCTATCAAGCTGCTCACCCTGCAACAACGGCGTGATTATCGGCATCTCTACGGGATTAGTCTTATGGCAATCCTGGCTTCCGCGGCACTTACGACCGATGCGTGGTATGTCCCGATTTTTCTGCTGTATATGCTCGCGGCTGTCTGGACACTCTTGCTGTATCACTTGACCCAAGAAACGGGCGAAACCCCTGCCGCCGTCACACCCGCGAGCACGGCAGCCGGTCAACCCACATTTCCGAGCCGCATCACTCATCACTTCTTTTGGCTGACAAACGGCATCGCTGTTCTGACGGTTGCCCTGACGCTCGCCATTTTCTTTCTCATCCCTCGCATCGGTGCAGGCATGCTGCAGAAGACGAGCGGAGAGGCACTGCGGACGACGGGATTTTCCGATCGGGTCGACCTGGGGACGATCGGATCAGTCAAACAAGATCCTCAGATCGTCATGCGGGTTGAACTACCGGACCAACCCGCTATTGAAAAAGACCGCCTCTACCTGAGAGGCCTCGCCTACGATCAGTACAACGGACGATCATGGAGCCACAGCGGAACCCGCCGGCGTTCGTTGAGTCTCGTGGCTGATGGAACATTCCTCGCTCGCCCAGCCGGCAGCCGTCCCTTAGGCAGCAGGTCAGGAACGATCCGCCAAGATATCCTGCTGGAAACGCTCGATACCGCAGTCTTGTTCGCCGTGCCCTTCGCTGAACTCGTGAGCGGCGAGTTCCTCACCGTACAGGCCGATGCCATGGGCGGGCTCCACCTGCCATTTCCTCCTTCATCCCGCATCCGATACTCCGTCACCTCTCAAGTTCCGCAGCTCGTCGAAAATGAACGAACCGCGTCGGTCCTGGCCTATCCCGACTCAATCCGTTCCCACTACCTTCAGGTTCCCCTAGAGTCGCAGCATGTTGCAGAGTTGGCACATCGCGTCATCCAGCAGGCCACGACCCCCTTCGGACAAACGCTGGCCATCCAGCAACATCTCTTGGACAATTATCGCTACAGCCTTGAGGGCGATACGGCCACGCTCAGTCATCCGCTCGAAGAATTTCTTTTTACACGTAAAACCGGGTACTGCGAACATTATGCAACGGCCATGGTCGTGATGCTGCGAACGGTAGGCATTCCCGCTCGACTGGTGACAGGATTCCTGGCCACGGAATGGAACGAATACGGGGGCTATTTCACCGTGCGCCAGCGGGACGCCCATGCCTGGGTTGAGGTCTACTTTCCTCAATCAGGTTGGGTCACCATGGATCCCACCCCCAGCGTCAGCGCAGCAGTCACCACCTCTCGCTGGGAATCCCTCAGCCGACTCGGGGAATCCGTTCGGTTACAGTGGGATCGCCTGTTCGTCCGTTACAGCGCGAAGGATCAACTGGCAGTCGTTCATGGAGTACGAGAAGGCAGTGATGCGTTGCGTGAAAGAGTGCGTCGCTGGGTTTCGTCGCTGAGTGCCCCGATAAGTCAGGTCTTCAGCCGCCTGACGCACGTGGCCCGAACATTCCAGCCTGGCATGTTGGAACTCGTCACGGGAGTGATCGTGGTCGGTCTGGCCTTGTTCCTCCTCATGCTTCGGGATAGGATAGGTCTCTGGGCCACCACACATCTTCCGACAGCGCACCCGGAGCTTGCGATCGTCCAACTCTATACCCGCATGCTTCGCACGGTGGAGAGACACGGCGTGAGCAAACCTCCAGCCGCCACAGCCAGTGAATTTGCCAGACTGGTTGAACAGGAATGGAAGGCAGCCGGTCCCATGGTGGCTGACGTGACCGCCCTCTACCACCAGGGACGATTTGGTCGAAACCCGCTCACCCCGGGCGAACTCTCTCGTGCAGCTGAACAGGTGGGGCGGCTACAATCCCTTCCACACGCAGCCCGCTAATCACCCCATCGCTGCATAGTCTCGGTCCCGTCCAGACATGGCCAGGGCCGCAACCATTCCACATGGCCCCCGGTAAGCACCACGCCGGCCCGCTTACCGACGAGTTGAGGTTCTTGCCTGAGCAGAGGAACCAACGCCACCGCACTCGAGGGTTCGATCACAAGCTTGAGCCGTTCATGGGCAAATTGCATTGCTGTACAAATTTCTCTTCTCCCGCCACAAAGAACCCCGTCACGTGCCGACGGAGAATCGGGGGGGTCAGTTCCCCAAGCCTGTTCGGTAGCCATCGGCAAGTGCGTTCTGTTTGGGCAGGGGAACGACACGGTTCTGCTTGACCGAATCCATCACATCTCAAGGCGCTGGCCGGCTCACAGGCAAAGATGGCCATGTGCGATCGGAGCGCGTAGACCGCGAGACAGAGACCGGAAAGCAAGCCTCCACCGCCTACTGGCGCTAGCACGATGTCGGGATCGACAACTTGATCGACAAACCTAACCATCACCGTCCCTTGACCGGCTATCACGAACGAATCGTTAACCGAGTGAACCGCGACCAGCTGATAGTCACCCACGAGTTCGTGCAATTTGTATCAGCACAGTTCCGATCTTCGACCATGTGTACCTGAGCCCTATATGCCCAGCACCGCACGACGCTTCATGGCAGAAAACGGTTTGGGCATCACAATACGCTCGGTGGCTCTCTGAAGATGACAAGCCAGGGCAAATCCTTGTCCATTATTCTCTGACGAGATTGCCGCAAACACGCGAGACGGCTGCGAGGACATCAACCGGGCGATCGCGTGGTATGCCCCGCGAAATTTGAAGGCGCCGCCGCGCTGGCTAGCGCATCGAGCTGACAACTGGTCAATACCGGAATACCGTGCGCAACGCTAGGCAGAATACGAACGGCCTCTTCGACCGATGCAATGGTAATGTCAATCATGTCTGTGGTCTACGCGACCTGTGGAGGACAGGACTTCGACTTGGAAACGGAGTAGTGGTCCCCGTCATGATGTACGGGGAGTGGAAGGCATCCTGAGAATAAGACTGACTATTGGAGCGGGAAACGGGATTTGAACCCGCGACCCTCGCCTTGGCAAGGCGATGCTCTACCACTGAGCTATTCCCGCTCGATCGCAATCGGTCCGTGGGCTGGGATTCTACTGATGCAGGAACAAAGCTGTCAAGCAATCTAGTAGGCCCCAGCATCATTGTTATCTTGTTACCTTCGTTACAATAGTTCAATAACGCTACCAAAAGGTAACTCGCGAATACTGCAATCAAGCTATTGATTTATTATCTGTTTATTGCATAATATTTGCTGAGCACTTACCGAGTGATACAGCAAATACTCAGCGGCCTATATTTGGATCGTTTTGAACGATTATGTTTTATGCATTTTGCATCTTACTATTCAATCACTTATTACCCTTCACCAAAATACATTGGATCTATCCAATTTGGTGCGCATTTTGCGAACATGGAAGGCCCGTGATACCAGGAACGCAATACTCACTGATAGTCTGTCCATGATTTATCGGACGATGGCATGCTCAATTTCTCCCTACTTTCTGGCAGCTCTCTGGGGTAAGGGGGGCTAAATTTCCGTTGTGCGGCAGTGACGTCGCGTGGGCTTGATTGAAGCCCTCAACTGTAGGAGGTATGACCCATGTTTTTGTCACGTAGGCAGTTCTTAAAAGTCTCTGCGGGGACGGTCGCCGCCGTGGCGGTGGCGGATCACGTCCTGGCGTTGACGGCGCTCCAGCCGGTCATCGAAGTTGGGAACCCGTTGGGGGACTATCCAGATCGATCCTGGGAGCGGGTCTATCACGACCAGTATCGCTACGATTCGTCCTTTACGTGGGTCTGTTCCCCGAACGACACGCACGCCTGCCGCATCCGGGCCTTTGTCCGCAATGGCGTCGTGATGCGGGTCGAGCAGAACTACGACCACCAGACCTATGAAGACCTCTACGGCAACCGCGGGACCTTTGCCCACAACCCACGCATGTGCTTGAAGGGGTACACCTTCCACCGCCGCGTCTACGGCCCCTATCGATTAAAGGGGCCCTTGATGCGGAAGGGCTGGAAGGAGTGGATGGACGCCGGCTCGCCGGAGCTGACGTCGGAGACGAAGCGTAAGTATAAGTTCGACAGCCGGTTTCTCGATGATATGCTCCGCGTGTCGTGGGATACGGCCTTCACCTATGCCGCCAAGGCCATGATCATCATTGCCACGCGGTACAGCGGGGAAGCCGGAGCCGGTCGGCTCCGTGAGCAGGGGTATGCGCCGGAAATGATCGAGATGATGAAGGGCG
>SPAX01000227.1 GCA_005239475.1 Nitrospira sp.
TCCGCCAGTCTGGCCCCCCACGCCGCAGCGAGATTGCCGGTCATCATTTCGCCTTCCATGCCACCGTTCCTTCCTTCTCCCGCTCGGCCACCAATGCCTCGGTCGGGCATTCCTGGACGCAGATCTGGCATCCCTTGCAATGGTCGTAGTCAATCACGGGCCTGTCGTCCTTCGTCATCGAAATCACCCCATCGGGGCAATAGGCGAAACAGAGCCAGCAGCCATTGCACTTGTCGGGCACCAGCACCGGCCTGAAGGTTCGCCAGCCGCCGGTCTCACGCAGAATCGAATTCGCTGCGGCGCTGATTCTGGCAGTTCCCCTAGTCGGTGGTTCGTAGGTCGGCGCTCGAAGCTGCACCGGAGCCGCTGGCTCGCGTGAGCTCGTGTCTAGGGCCACCATCTGAACCGCCTCATAGCACTGAGCAGCCACAGTTTGAGTGCGCTCAATTACCGACGCAGCAAGTCCGAGATCCGCCAACTCCCGTGCGATCGCCTCGCAGATCGACTCCTGACGGAGCCCGACGAGCCGTCCGGCGACGGCACCGAGCAGGGCACTAATCGCGCCGCGCTTTCCAAACTGTTGCAGCGCGATGTCCGTCAGATCCATCGTCGTCAAACGCCCTGGCAAGGAAGCCAGAGCCTGAAACTGTTCGCCAGTCAGTGGTGAGTTGACAAAGACCGCCGTTCGATCATCGATGCCGTCCAGCGCATGAGCGGCGGGATCGTGGATGAGCGATGCGTCGGCGATCACGACAAGATCGGGACAGGCGATGAGGCCGCGCTCGCGAATCGGCTCCTTGGCAATCCGCGTAAAGGCAGCCACCGGAGCACCGCGCCGCTCGGCCCCATATATCGGCGAGTCCTGCGCCACGAATCCCTCGATGAACGCAGCCGTCCCTAAGATGCGGCTCGCGGTCTTCGCACCCTGCCCCCCTCTACCATGGAAGCGGACTGCTCGTATCACTTATTTCCTTAGCAGCGCCTGCTTCTCCCCCGTCTGTGCGCAAGCCATACACAGAGCCGCCGCGGGAAGTGCCTCCAGTCTGGACTGGGGGATGGCCTTTCCACATTGCTCGCATCGGCCGTATTGACCTGTGTCGATCCGTACAAGCGCCCGATCAATCGCCTCGATCTCGGCCTTCATGCGCTCATCCAGGCGATCGAGCAGCTGAACCATTCTCTCTTCCTGCCCTCGCTCCTCTACTTCGCTTTCGATATCACTTTGGAACCAGAGCAGTTCCTCTTCGGTCTGAGCAGCCTGACGAAACAAGTCGCGCCGTTGGGTTAACAGCTTCTTCCGAATATCGTCGACCGGTAGCATCGCCTAACCCTCCCTGACGACGGCCACGTCAGCTACAACACTTATCCATTTTTTCGTTCATGGTCTCTCGTCCGACCTTGACCGCCGCCTCGACATCCGCCGCTTTCTCTGCAATGAAATGCTTGCCACGCTCGATGGTCTCATCAAGGGCGGCTCGCGCCTCCTTCGCCTTTTCCAAGACTTCTTCCTCGGCTTTCCTGGCATACCCCTTCAAATCCCGGCGCGTCTCTTCCCCCGACTTCGGAGCGAGAAGAAGACCTGCCACCACTCCAGCCACGGCCCCCCCTAAGAATGCGAGAGCCACGGCTGGTGACGAACATCTCGAATCTTGATTGTCCATAGTGATTCCTCCTTGGATAAAGATAGTTCTTTTAGATTGAAAAGCGAAGACCGTGCCAGAATAGCAGAACCAGGGAATCATTGATTGCTGTGATTTTGCGAGACCTTAAGGAATCGTGTGAAGAAGAGAGACCTGTCCTTGGGGCATTCCAGGTCTGGCTTGGAAAAGCCGCTGTCGCAAAAAGCAACAACCCGCCAGGCGCGTGACGATTGTTATTGATTTGAATCGGATTGAGGGCAGCCTTTACCTTCGCAACCGTCCATCCCACCTCTCGGTCCGCCGTGTTCCATACCGTCCATGCCGCCATCTCGTCCCATGCCGCCCATTCCGCCGCCTGGTCCCATCATGGGACCCATGCCTTCTCCACGTCCCATCATGCCCGGTCCATGCGCGCCGGCGAAGCCGCGCTCATACTGGATGATGCTCCAAATTTCTTCGTCCGTCAGTTGCCCGCCAAACCCAACCATGCTGGTACCGACAGATCCGTTCTTGATCACCCAGAAGATTTCACCTTCCGTACGATGGCGCCAGAATCCATGGTGCTGGAAATTGCGTGGCGATGGATTCAGCTGGGCGGCCAGTGGTCCATTGCCGCCCCCGTCTTGCCCATGACAGTTGAAGCAGGTGCCCTTGCCGTTATAGAGCCCTTTGCCCTGCTCGACGATCTCCGGTGAACTCGGCAAGGGGCTCGTCAGTGCGCGCGCTTCGGCCAGTTTGTCGGTCGGCACCCGCGGCTGCATCATGTGCCGTTCGGCGGCCCAAGCGGGGATGGCAAGAGAAACCACTACGACCAGCAACGGAAACATACTCAGCTTCATCACCTTGCTCCTTTGATCGTCTGATCGTCTAGTACGAAGAGTCGAACCAGCAACACATATTGTGTCGAGTGCCGGACGTGCGAGAAGGACGGCGTCACTCCTCCTCGCACAGACACACCTTACGGGGCAATATTGGTTTCTATGCCGACTCCAAGGCCGATCCAGGCCCGCAGCAGATCGTGCCGCGTGACGGAATAAGCCACCTTGCCGTTTCTCTTGACCGGCAGGTTGAGGAGTCGTTTCTCTTCCATGACCTTCACGGCCTCGTCGATGCTGGTGTCGTCCGTGACTGCGATACGGTCCTTGGCCATGACATCCTCTGCCGTCAACTGGTTCAAGTCCTTCTTCGCTTCAAGTACGCGAAGGATGTCAAACTCGCTGACGAACCCGATGAATTCGCCCCGTTCATCCACCACCGGAGCTCCCGGCGTGTGCGTAGACAGTAGTTCGACCGCAACTCCCATCGCATTCTGGTTCCGTTGAAATACAAGATCGTTCGTCGCATGAATTTGTCCGACAGTCTTGAACCCCCCAACAGGGACACCCGGTCTCGCTAACGTTGTCATGACAACCTCCTCTGTAGTCTTGAATGGTTAAATGGTTAGAATTCGTTCGCCTGATCGAGCAGCCTCGCTGCTGAAGCCCGCACATCTTTCGTCGGCGGATCGCGAAGATTCGCATCCTTTGTCTCACAGTCGCTCTTCTATTAGGTATGAGACAGTCGCTTCGTTATGGATTCGTCGATCGCATTAATTCCTGCACTCAGACGACTTCCACCATCATCGTCAACAGAAAGAGTATGGACTTTCTCATCCCCGTGGCTCCACAGTCATTCCCAGTGATGGACCGTCAGCTTCCCCGTTGTTCGGCGCAGACCATTCATCCACTGATGGGAGACTGTGCCGTCCTGAGGCCGAGCTGAGGCCCTAATGTTGGTGCTCAGCTGCCCCCTCTTTCTCAGCTCCTCCACCTTTCCCATGCCCCCCGCCTTTCATCCCACCCATTCCACCAGTATGCTGGCCCTCGCCCCCCATCATCGTTTCCATCATCTTGTCCCGCATTGCGTGGTCTTTCTCGCGCTGTTCGGGCGTCAATATCGCCATCGCGTCACGGCTCGACTTGATCGCCATGAACAGAAGACCGCCTTCCGCCTTCTTGAGCTGGTCCACCTTGGCCTGAATCGCTGCTGAGTCAGTCTGCTCATCCTCGAC
>SPAX01000228.1 GCA_005239475.1 Nitrospira sp.
GCTTCAGTGTGTATTGTCCGGACTGCACGGCCGGTTTCCCCGGTTCGACCTCGTCGATCAGGAGGATACGCACGGGCACGCCGTAGCTCACCGCCTCCAGCGCCGCTTTCAACGACAGGTAGCCTATGGCATCAAGTCGTCCAGATACATGACTCAGGACCTGCTGGTCCGAACGGATGTGCTCCGCATCCTTGGACACTGCGCTGACTATTCCGAGAGAGTGTTCGAGCCCAGCCGTGAGGTTTTGATCGTCTGGGCGGAGCACCACTCGAACATGGCCCTTGGCCCTTTCGTTCAGTTCGGACCAATCCAGTATCCTGCCTGAGAATAGAGCGGCGGCCTGTTGCCTCGTGACCTCCTTAATTGGATTTGAAAAATTGACGATTACGGCGAGTCCGTCCCAGGCAATCGTGGTCGCCGCGAGACCGGCCTCTTCCCGGTCGGCGACGGCGAGATCGGCCTCGCCCGAAGTCACCATGTCTGCGATGCGGAAGTTGTGGCTCCATTTGATGTCCACAGCTGTGCCGAGATGGGCTTTTTCAAAGGCGCGAGCCAACTGCTCTATCATTGGACGTTCCGGTCCTCGGCCGACCACGACTAGATTTCCCCGCAGTTCTTCCGCCATGGCGGTCGCAGTCACGAGACCCACCGACAACAGAAACAGGCAGGTCCAACAGAGCTGCCGCATCCACCTCAGTCCTTCGATTGCGCGGAAGACCTCGTCGAAGATATGGCCCACACGCAAGTCAAACGCAATAGGCAACGAAGGGCGTACGTAATTCATCAACATCATAGTGAGTAACCTCCTTCCTGGTTCACCGACTGCGTTGAGAGGGAATTGACGATATGAGAAGACCCGATCGGCTTAAGCAAGTTCGTAATAGACGATAAGAATGAATTTCGCGAAGTTAACCCCTAATGGCCAGAATTTGTTATGAGTATTAGTTGTTCCGTCCGCCGTTTTTCCCACCGGTCAAAAGCACCAGAATATCGCCGGCCTGTAGCCGCCCGGCCTGGTCCAACTCCAAGAGGGAGAACATGGCGGTGCCCCGGTAGAGACGGACCAAGACATCCGGCTTGAGATCTGACGGAGTTTTCCCGATTTCATCAGGCCCAACCAGGCGTTCGACTAAGCCCACCTTCCCTCCTGCCGTGAGGAGGTCGTCGAGATAATGCACCATATGCCCATGATCGACGGCCGCGGCCAAAATATAACCGCCGAATGTGGCGGGAGAGACGATGGCGTCGGCACCGCCCTGCTTGAACAGCTTCACGTTCTCGTCTTCTTTGGCGCTCACGATGATGCGCACGGTCGGGGTCAAATGCTTGGCGGTCAAGAGCATCAGCGCGCTTGAGTCATCGCGGCCTGCCGCAATGATCACGGCCTTCGCCTTGTCGATGATGGCATCGCGCAAGACGGATTCCTGTGTGGCATCGGCCTGAAACACTGCGACACCCAGGGTACTGGCCGATCGGACCCGTTCCTCTTGCTGGTCGATCACCACGATCTGGTCGGCCTTCACGCCCCGGGCCAGCAATTCCTTTGTCGTCGACATCCCGGTATGGCCGAAGCCGCACACGATGAGATGCCGGTTCAACCCTCCCTGGAGTTTCGCCATGAGGTACCCCTCCATATATTGTCGAAAAATAAGTTGGTACGCC
Organism: Nitrospira sp.; assembly: GCA_005239475.1. Classification (GTDB taxonomy): domain Bacteria; phylum Nitrospirota; class Nitrospiria; order Nitrospirales; family Nitrospiraceae; genus Palsa-1315. Next base: position 1,663 of record SPAX01000228.1, read on the forward strand.
GTACCCAGAAACAAAAACCAGATGCTGAACCGAATCGGCGTGACGACTAAGGCATCCAACAGCCGGGCGCGCGTCGACACGGGCACGATGTCTCCATAGCCCACCGTGGTCACCGTGATCATCGTAAAGTACACGACATCTGTAAAGGAGATCTCGCCGTCGAGCTGATCCCGCAGCCCGTCGCGGTCCCACCAGAGGAGGCCAAAGACCAGACAGAAGAGCAACGCGGCGATCCCCAGCCTCGTGGCCAGGACCAGGGCGGGGGACCATGTATTCGGCGTGACAATGACACGAGGTCCATTCGCGCTTTTCCCGTTTCCCATGGCAGACTGCATTCTGGCCATCCGACTCCCTTCAGTCTGGGTCCTCACGAGGCGATGTGCCTCGGTATGGCGAATAGAACACATGCACCGTCGATTCTCCATTCATTTGCCTTATAGGCTTTTCTCGCAAAGAAGTCCGACGCATAGCCTGCGGCGCACCAAGCGTCCTGATCTCCGGCAACGATCAGGCGATCGGCGGAAGCGTGGCTCCGCTATCCCGATATAGGAGGTGGACTGTTCTCGCGGGAATGGCGGAGTGCCTCTTCCAGTTCGCGAATTCGCTCTCCTTGCGATTCAACGGTGGACTGAAGGGATCGTAAAGTGTGACTCCGTTTCCATCGGCGGCCAAGGGAAGAGAGAAAGGTCAGCACAATACCCACCGCCACCGAGCCGAGAATGACCAGCACCAACGACGTCTGGTATTCCCACAGGAGCATCCGAACGGTCACCGAGTCTGTGTTCTGGAGCGCAAACGCTGCGGTCAGTAATGCCAAGACCAGCGCGAGAAAAAGGAGTCCCATCGCACACCTCCAACATGTGAATATGCATTCGTAACGCAGCCACAGAAACTGTCCAGCGGCGAATCTTTCCAGAGGAGAGATCTCAACGGCAGGAACCAGACCATGAGGTCACTCTCTCCCATTCACAAACCCGCCTGGGGTGACGATCCCTGCGATGTCCGCCCCTCCAGGCTGCCGCTGCGGATATGAAGGTCTCGCTGGGGTATGGAATCTCGATGCCCTGCTCTTTGAACGTCTTGCAGATCATAAAATTGAGTTCGCTCCGGAGCGCACCAGGCGTGGTGGAGTACTGCTTGGTCCAGACACGGAGTACGAAATTGAGGGCGCTATCGCCAAACTCCTGCAGCAGTGCGCCCGGCTTTGGGTCCTTCAACACACCGGAATGCTGATCGGCAACTTGAAGGAGAAGCCGGCGGACAAGCTCCGGATCCGATCGATACGACACCCCGACCGGAAAATTGAATCGCACGTTCCGGTCGGTGTAACTCCAATTGGTCACTCTGGAGGAGACGAACTCGGAATTCGGAACGATGACGGCAATGTTGTCGTTGGTGACGACCGTGGTCGCCCGTATCGAGATGTTCACGACATCGCCGGTGACCGGGCCGACTTCGATGCGGTCGCCGACTTTGATGGGGCGTTCGATGAGAAGGATGAACCCGCTGACGAAATTATTGGTGATGTTTTGCAGGCCGAAGCCGACCCCGACGCCGAGGGCTCCGGCCAGGATCGTCACGGTACTCAGGTCGATGCCGGTCGTTTGGAGGATCACGATCAAGCCGACGGCAATGATGATGTAGCGGACGATTGCGCCGATCGCCAATCGGACTCCCAATTCCACGCTGCTCTTGGCGAGGAGGCCTGTGACGATCCAGACCTTCAGCCAGCGGGTGATGGAGAAGAGGAGAAGAATGAGAATGACCAGTACAACGAGCGTCCATAGCGTGATGGAAGACTTGCCGGCAGAGAAGACGGGGATGTCGAGAAAGGATTTGATCTGAATGAATAGCTGTTGAAGACTATCCATCTTTCAGTATCCGGTCACCAGGCTGGCACGGGACGGAGTGGTGGAGCGATCAGCGCTCATATCAATTCGGGATCCCCTCGTTCTCTCCCAAGACTTGCTTGCAGGGTTCGAAGGGGATTCAGGATTTTGGCCTCTCCCTTTCACGGGTTGGACTTAAATGCGACCCGGCCTCAGAGGGATTCCGCATACGCCCTAGTGTGCTGAGAGTTGATCTGGAGTCGTATGCCAACCACACTCTCCGGTTCTTTCCCGTACAGTTGCTTGTAGTCTTCGAAGACATTCCTGGACTCGGAGATCCATGTACCCATATCATTCTTCCCCGACCTCACGACAACGGCTTTCATGTCTAGAAGTGGAAGGAGCTTCCCTGCTGCCGTATCGTCCATCGTGCAGATGAGGAATGTATTCCCCCAGATATAGGACACAGACTTTCGTATCTCCCAGAAACTTTTCGAGAAGGCGAGGATGCCTGTGCCGGCTGATCATCTTGCTCAGTACGGGTGAAGTCGCCCTGCTCCGGCAAGGCGGTGACTTTCCATTGCCAGACGAGCCAAGGCGTAAGCCTGAGATCAACGTTGATTTCTTTTTGAATGGAAAATGATGATTCATCTGCGTGGAGCTTGAGGGCTTGGCCGACCTCCTCACGGACGGTCACCAATCCAACGACGCCGTGATGCGTCGTCGACTCCCAGCCGCGCGGGGTGGCCTGATCTAGTTGTTCCTCGACATCCAGCATCGGAATCTCATCTGCTGCAGCAGGGAAACTCACGAAATGGAGACATAGGCCTACCACGATCGCTCCAAGGGAGGAGATGAGGAGGCAGCGTCGTGGTAAGGTCATCTTCACGAAGTCGATTGTACAGGAATGCTTCCCCTTAAGCATCGGCCTGTTATCCTTGAATGCTCATTCGGTTTCTATTCCGTGACATTGCGGACACCGTATGCCGCATTCGCTAAGAATTAGGTTGAGCATGAAGCGGGGCCAGAGTCGGTGCTGGAGAAATCCTGTAATCAGCCCTTGCGACTCAGCGTTGGTTCGGCAATCTTGACCGTAATCTCGGGAGTTTCGACAAGGTGGAAGGTGGCAGACGCCATCGCGACGCGGCCGTTTGTCTGATCCACTTCTTCCAGAATACGGGTGAACAGGCGATCCTTTGTCATCCGGCGCTTCTTATAATCCACGATATAGCGCAACGTGAACTCCATCCAATTGTCGTTCGCCACCAGAAAGACGCGTGGGTCTATCTCCGTCTGGTCCACTCGGTAGAGGTGAATCAGATCTGCCCAGCTCACCTTCGCCTCATCGGAGAACTCGCCGGTAATCTCTAACAGAACCTTCTGAAAGATCTCCCTCGCCAAGCGGTAGTCGCCGCCGTACTTGACCGGGACCGTGATCTCATCCCACAGAAAGGGAAAGTCGCCGGAGTAATTGAAGACCGGCTCCTTGAAGACGAAGCTATTGGCGATTTTTACGATGCGGCCGTTGTAGAGGTCGGCGTTCACTCACTGCCCGATCTCCATCATGGTCGTCCGCAACATGCCGATATCGATCACATCCCCTTTGATGCCGCCCAACTGGACACGGTCGCCGGTCTTGTAAAAATTTCCGAAAGAGATGGCGACCCAGCCGGCCACGCCGAAGACCATGGCCATTTTGCCGAGGCTGTCGCTGAAGATCATGGCAATGGTGAGCAGCCCGACGAAATATCCGAGAAAGCTCACCATTTTTTCGCGCGGTATAGGTTGCCAGGTTCTTGGACGTAGCGTGTTAGGATTCCTCGGAACACCCGCACCAGCGTCACGACAATTAGGATAGCAACTGTGGAGCCACGAGCTTGCCGACTGTTGGATCGAGCAGCCAGCCCTCGACGAATTGCTCCATGGAGGGGGTCATGGTCCGGGCTCTCCTTTGCCGGTCCCGACATCCTTCGAGCCGCCGAAGAGGTTGCCCAGCGGCCCAATCCGAAACGCCGGGGCTTGGTAGTTCTTCGGCAGATACTGTTCTGGAATCGTGGTCTGATTCCCGTCGCGAATCTGGCCATAGTGCGGAGACATGATTTCCACGCCGCCTTCGTTGAACTTGTCTTGGATGTTCTGATGGAGTTCGGCATAGATGGTGGCCATCTTATTGGCCTGGTCTGTATAGGCGTTGATTTCGTAGGTGACGTAGAAATCGTCCAGGCTGGTTTGTAGCACGAACGGTTCCGGTGCCTTGAGAATGTGTGTGGTCGCGCGCGCCGCCGCGATCAACAGCGCATGGACCGTTTTCCAGGGCGCGTCGTAGCCGATGGTCACGTTGGTGTGGAGAATCAAGCCCTGTTCTCTGGCCACGGAACTATAATTGATGAGATGGCTGCTGAGGACGATGGAGTTGGGGATCGAAATGTCCACGTTCTTGATGGTCCGAATGCGCGTGACCAAAAGGGTGCGCTCCATGACGTCGCCGGTGGTGTCGGCGATTTTGACCCGGTCACCGTCGCGAAAGGGATGTATGTAGGTCAGGACCACTCCGGCAATGATGTTACTGATGGCTCCGGCAGACCCGAAGGAGAGGAGCACTCCCAGAAACACGGAAACTCCGCGAAACGCGTCTGACTGGGAACCTGGAATATAGGGGAAAATGGCGATCGTGGCGAAGACGATCACGAGAAAACGCACGATCTTGAACGTCGGCCGCGTCCACTCACGACGGAATCCTTTAAAGGAAATCGCGCCCCGCTCCATCCCGGTGAACACCAGCGCGATCAGCTTGATGATGTAGCGGGTTACAAAGATGATGACGATAATGGAGATGACATTCGGCACAAAGGTGACAAAGGCCAGGCCGATCGCATTGAGTGTCATCAGCACGGCTCCGAGCAGTTGGGCGGAAATGCCCCTGGTCCAGGGGAAGATCCCCAAGACCGCCGTCACCCACACATAGCCAAGGGCCAGGGTTGCGACGACACGCAGGCCCCTGGCCAGGGCGGTGATCCCTAAGGCGATCTGGTTGGCGGACAGCAGTTCGACCCGTTGAATCTTGATCGGCGGAATGTAGGTTTCCCGCCAGGCCAGGATTTTCTCGTAGAGTTTGGGAAAGAGTTTGTGAAAGGCTATTAGGAACGCAATGAAGATGACGGTGATCAGGAGAGCGTAGGCCCCATCGATCAGGATCGTTTGTAAGCTGATTTGTTCTAACGATGTGGTCAAGGCGTGACGGATTGTGCGCGCATACGCTTGCGCCACCTCTTGCCTGGATCGGCCCATAGGCAGCGCATCTCCATCGGTTATGGCGATGATTACCACTTCACCGGCTACGATTTCGCTTGTCCGCTCTCCCTCCATGACGGTAATCATGTCCGGCCTGGACAAAGGGTTCTCCGCAAAGTGTGACAGACGCTCGGTAATGGCCGCGGCGCGTTCTTGCGGGCTGCTGAATGAGTCGACCTTGTCATAGACCTTGAATAGGGTCTCACCGGAGAAGACTACCGCAACCCCTGCCGGCGTTTCTGGGGGCGCTGGACTGATCGCTGGAGTTTGGACTTGCGCGACGGCCAAAGAAGCCGTCAGCACGAACATCCACAGCGCCTGAACGAGGATCGCTTTCTTCATTCGTGTCATGCCAATCCTTCCAGTCACATCTCACCTAGGGGGATTACATGCTTCTCCGCCTGTTGCCTCGGCAATCCGCCGCTGAATATTTTACAGTAATTGTGATATGTTAGCGACGCAAAAATAGGCGATGTTGCGAAACAGGCCGAGGCTGCAGAGATTGGATGAGTGAAATAGCGAGCAAACAATCGTGGTCCAGCCAGACTATTGCCGTGGATCAGATCAGTCGATTTGGTTGCACGCGATTCCTCGGCACAGCAATTCCCTGAATCTTAATCCAGCCTCAGGCGGGTACGACCGATTTTTCCGTTCGGCTTCGTTTTGGCGTTGGTCGTGTCGCGCTTTTTCCGTCGTAAGCTAAGAGCGAGGGTCGAGGTGCACTTGGAGAGGGTGACTGGCACTGGCTCGCAAGGCGGTCATGATCTACTCTGTGCCTGCGCACTCTCTTGATCCACTCGCGCGGCTCAGAACAATCGGGAGCCTACTTTCCTTCCGAATAATCTTCGGGACGTGATCATCGGTGTGCGGAGGAGTTTTATGGGGCAACTCAGCGTTGAAACCGTTCTCGGATTGATCGGGCTGGTGATCCTCGTCGGATTAGCCGGCGAATTGTTTTTCAAGAGAACGGGGGTTCCCAGCGTGCTGTTTCTGATGGGGTTCGGCGTGCTCCTGGGCCCTGTCCTTCATTTGGCGGAGGCTTCAAGCATCACCGTGATGGCTCCGTACTTCGGCACATTGGCGTTGCTCATCATTCTTTTTGACGGGGGACTCAATCTTCAATTCATGAAGGTGCTCAAGGAGGCCCCGCTTGCCGTGCTGTTTTCATTGACGGTCTTTACGTGCACCGTGGGCGGGATCGCCGCACTCTATGTGTGGGGGCTGGAGGGCCAATGGCTACACGGTCTCCTTCTAGGGGCGATTCTGGGCGGGACTGCCGCAGCCATCGTCATTCCTGTCGCGGGGAAACTGACTTCACTCCGTGAGCCGGCCAAAGTGTTGTTGAGCCTCGATTCCGCCTTTTCCGAAGTGTTCGTGGTGGTGATCGCTCTGGCGATTATGACCACAATGACTGGGTCGATCGGACCAGGCCATGTGGTGAGCGGCCTGTTTCACGCCTTTGTGGACGCGCTCTTGCTGGCGACGATTGCGGGAGCTCTCTGGGCAAGGCTCTTGGCGTGGATGCAAGGCCAGACCCTGTCTTATATGCTGACCCTCGCTGCGATCCTTGTCCTGTACTATGTTGCAGAACTACTCGGTGGGAACGGTGCCATCACGATTCTGCTTTTCGGCCTCGTGCTGTCGAACATGCAATTTTTGGTCGGTCGCATGGCCAAGCCGATTCGTGCGTGGATCGGCTATGAGCTCGACCATGCGCAGTTTGAGCTCGACGAGTTCTTGAAACGCATCAATGAAGAACTCTCGTTTTTAGTGCGGACATTTTTCTATGTGTTGCTGGGATTGATTTTCGATCTATCTGCGATGACAGGGTTGGTCGCAGCGGCTGGACTTGGGTTGTTCGCCGTCACGCTTATTGTCCGCTGGACCGCAACGGAACTCATCGGTCGGATCACCGGAGCATGGTCAGGACCTGAACGCCGGATCGTGGCATCCATGTTGCCGCGCGGGGTGGCTACGGCGGTCATGGCGTTTGTTCCCATCACGACTGGAATTCCCGACACCGAACTGTTCCCGGTCTACGCGTTGACGGTGATCGCTCTCGGCGTGATCTATATGACTGTGGCAATAACGATTGAGGGTCGTCTGTCGCCCAATGTGGCCGTGCAGGTTCCCGATTCCACCAAGAACTGAATCTTCGAGCACGAGTTGATCTGACACCGTAGGTCGTCTCACTCCGCCAACGAAGACTCAGAACCAGACTTGCAGGAGTCAACGAGGACTGTGACTGCATGACGCCGAAGCGGGCATGCTTGCACGAACAACTCAAAGAGTTCCTGGGAGAATGTAATCACTGCGGCATTCGCGGGTTGGTATTCGGGGGAAAGTGGAATATTGTGTGCTGGATCCAATTGAAGCATCGCGATTCGAAAGGCCGTCTCAGGGCAACCATTCGCTGGAACTGCGTCAGGCCACAATCTCTTTATGAACGCCGTGAGAGCGACACCTAATAGTCCATGAGTCTCATTCATACGATCACTATCTTGGTGTGCCTGTCCGCCGGCTTCAGTTACCTCAATCATCGGTTCATCAAGTTGCCGATTACGATCGGCCTTATGGCCATTGCCTTGACGATGTCGCTGGCCTTGGTCGCGCTGGGCAAACTCGGGTTCGGCATTGAAGATGAGGCCAGACGGTTCATTGTAGGCATCGACTTCAATGAAACCTTGATGCACGGGATGCTCAGTTGCCTGCTGTTTGCCGGGGCGTTGCACGTCAACCTCGAAGAATTGCTCGACCTCAAGTGGGTTGTCGGGACGTTGGCGTCCGTCGGTGTCGTATTGTCAACGCTGATCACCGGAGGTCTCGGATATTATTTCTTCGATCTCATTGGCCTCCATCTGCCGTTCATCTATTGCCTGCTGTTTGGCGCGCTCATTGCGCCGACCGATCCCATTGCAGTAATGGGCATTCTCAAAACCGCACGACTCCCGAAGCCGCTGGAGATCAAGATTGTCGGAGAGTCCCTCTTTAACGACGGAGTGGGCGTGGTGGTCTTTCTCGTATTGTTGAGTCTCGTGCCTTCAGCGCCGGTCGTTCTGACGGATGTTGTTGAGCTGTTCCTCAGGGAAGCTATCGGCGGGGCGGCGCTTGGCTGGTCGCTGGGGTATGTAGCCTACCAGATGTTGAAATCCGTGGATAATTATCAGGTCGAGATTCTTATCACACTCGCGCTGGTGTTAGGCGGATTTGCGCTCGCCGATGCGCTCCATACCTCCGGTCCGATCGCGATCGTGGTTGCGGGGCTGTTCATTGGGAACCACGGTCGCAAATGGGCGATGTCCGAGAAGACTCGTGAGCACCTGGATAGTTTTTGGGAATTGGTCGATGAACTGTTGAACGCCGTACTCTTTGTGTTGATCGGATTAGAGGTCCTCATGGTCAGCTTCCGGAACCAGTATGTAGTGGCTGGGTTGGTCGCGATTCCGTTGGTACTCCTGGCTCGATTCGTCAGCGTCGGTTTGCAGATCAAGCTCTTCGGCCTCGTGAGGGACTTCAATGACAAGACCATTGCGATTCTTACCTGGGGCGGGCTCCGAGGCGGGATCTCTGTGGCTCTGGCCCTCTCGCTTCCTCTGGGAGAGGCACGCGACGCCATTGTTACAATCACCTATGCGGTGGTGGTCTTTTCAATTCTTGTGCAAGGTCTCACGCTTGGACGGCTGCTGCGCGGCTCGTCCCCCTCGGCCATGTCATCATGATCCTGGTTCACCTACCTGTGAGTGTCAAAGCCACAACGAGCAGCCAGCCCGCTGGTTCAGTATCCGTTTTCTGAAGGAAGTTGGTTGCCGGGAGGAGGACTGGCTTCTTCGGGTTTCTCCCGCACATCATCTCTTTCCCGCGAGAAGCGCCTGAGTCTGCTCGCTGGTTTCTTTGACCAGGAGGCCCATCTTGGAGTGGGAAGGTTCGAAGTCGATGGGGAGATCGTAATGGCGGAGGCGTTCGCTGGCGGTGGGGCCGATGGACGAGACGACCATCTTCCGGCAGGCCTCTTTGAACTGCTCGGTGGTGCCTTCCTGTTCGAGTAACTGCATGACATGATCGATCTGCGCGGCGTTGGTGACCAGCATGACCTGCACATTCCCGGCGATGATCTCGCCAAGCACCTGCTTCAACGGGCCTGTGTCTCCCGGGAGCGCCCAACGATAAATGGGCACAGGAAA
>SPAX01000229.1 GCA_005239475.1 Nitrospira sp.
ACATCCTTCCCCATCCATGTCACGAGATTTAGAAACCATTCGAACGGCTGCGGTGGGACGCGGTGGCGAGACCGGGTCAGCTGGAGCAATCCGTATAGTTGCTGGAGCAACGACGGGCTACGACCTGCCTCATAGGTGAGCGATTCGCGCTCTGCACGACTGATCTTTCGCTGGATGCAATCCTTGTGAAATCCTTTGTGCAAGGCATCGAGACTGGGCCGAAGATCGAGCCGGTGCAGATAATAGGTCGTGGCTCTGCCAAAGCTGCCATCAAAATCAAAGAGGGAGTTCGCAGACCGTATTTCGACATACTTCCATCGTTCCTTCATTCTTAACGACTCAACAAAGGAAGATAGCGCCCTAAACTGATTGGCATCATCAACGAGCGGCTCACAGTGATCGGAGAAAGGCAACGAGACGAGTCGACTGCCGGTCAACCAGCTGCGCACGACACAGAATAGCAAGGCGTTGGTCAGATTTTCAGTTGGAGCCGACGTGGTGAAGGCAACCGGTTCGTACCCGTAGGTTGCCTGCAACGCACCTAGCCAGCCACGGGTATGGAATACAGAGGCGTTCGGATGTCGGACAATGAGTTCAGGCCACCGACTGTCTCGTAGTGGATCAATCGCGTAGACAACACTGTATGGTGAAGACATCATTCCCCCGCGCTGCCATCAAACTGGCATAGGTCGTATCTACAGCTCCCCATAGTCACGATAGCATGCGATCAATTAGGTGGGAAGTAGCCCAGCTTTTTCTCAAATCTGCGTAACAGCCAGGCAAGAGAAAGGACAGCCCGACGATGCGGAAGGCATTTTTGACGATTGCGAGCGGAACGACGACCGCCACCAGTCCCCCCTTCATCCAGGCGGACCGAAGGAAGAAATGCCCGGCCACGAGACTGGTAATGAAGAGGGAGAGGGCCGATCGGATGCCGCTGCATTCCTCCGCAACATGGATCGTGAAATTCGACAGACTAAACACGAACCCCTGCCGAAAGACCGGAACGCCGAGGAGCGAGAACAGTATGTCGGTGGCTTCAGCCGAACTGCGTTGCAGGAATCCGATGATGGCCTCCAAAAGAAAAGAGGGAATCGGCACCATAAAGAGGAGAAAGAGCAGCCCAAACAACACCTTTCGGCAGAGCGCGATCCCAAAGCAGGACACAAAGATACCCCAGCACATCACAACCAACGCCAATATCGTCATCGATAAATGGTCCGGGGCAAAGATCGCAGCGTCGGCAGACCAGTAACCCAAGGCCCCCAGCCCTATCAACAGGGAGCCAAGCCATGGGCTCCACTCCCTTGAGGCGAAAATCGCCTTCCGGCCAAGATAGAGAACATATAAACTCAGCCACGGGATGAGCACAATGTGCGAATAATGTTCCTGCTGTTGGGTGAGAGAAAATAGCGAAACCAGCGGATGCCAAAACCATGCGACGGCAGCAAGCAACAAGAGAAGGGACAGCCCATTCCGAGTCCTCATGCTGAACGGCAGGGGCTGGCTCAATGCCTGAATGGGTCCACCCTCCAGACCGTTGGCCCTTTCGCCAGCATGTGTCTTGTCTTCGAGCGGCGCCGTGATGCTCAGATGGTCGCTTAAAGGCATGGCGTCTGGTTCATCTGGTCTATCTGGTTCATCTGGTTTGTCTTGTTTATCTGGTTGGTCTGGTCTGTCTGGTTCATCTGGTGGCCTGACCTATCTAGTTTGTCTGATTTTTTGATTGAACGAAATTAACCAGATGAACCAAATCAACAAGACAAACCAAACAAACCAAACATCAGCACGCACCCTTGCCCTTAATGACTGCGGCAGGCGTCGCAAGGAGAATCTTGATGTCCGCCCAGAGTGATCGCCCCCTGGCATAGCGAAGGTCCAGCCGGACCATCTCGTCGAACGTCGTCCGGCTCCGGCCAGTCACCTGCCACAGCCCCGTAATGCCAGGCTTGGGTTCCAAGACTCGGTGACGATGCCATGGCTGATACTGTTGCACCTCATACCACAGTGGAGGCCGCGGACCGACCAGCGACATTTCGCCAACCAGCACATTCCATAGTTGAGGCAGCTCATCGAGGCTCGTTTTACGAAGAAAAGATCCGATTGGCGTAATCCTCGGATCATTCGTCATCTTGAAAATTGTATTCTTATCCTGCTCTTGCCCCTTGCCGCTCGAAGTAATAAACCATGTCACATAATTCTGATGAGTCCCATGATCTGCATTGGCAGACATGGTCCTAAACTTACAAATCATGAACGGTTTCAACATCTGCCCGATTCGCACCTGCCGAAACAACACCGGCCCACGGGATGATAATTTGACAAGCCCCGCAATGGCCAAGAGCAGCGGCAAGAGGATGATGAGGAGCGCAAGACTACCGAGAATGTCTATACCCCGCTTCAGTATCTGAAACCTAGCGATTCTATCTTGATGTGTGTGCAATTCCGGATACAGAAACGGATCCACCGTCTGGAGTTCTTCCTCTCCGGATTG
>SPAX01000023.1 GCA_005239475.1 Nitrospira sp.
AAACCGCAGAAGCCGGCCTCCTCTGCCGATGTGCCGACGATGATGCCAGGCGTTCCCACAATTACCCCGACATCTGCGTTCAATCTGGCATACAACGACTATCTCAACGGGAAATACGATCTTGCCGTGGCGGGCTTTCAGCGATTTGTGAAAGACTTCCCTGGCACGTCTCTGACGCCGAATGCCTACTACTGGTTGGGAGAGTCTTCCTATCAGCAGAAAGATTACGTGCGCGCGATGCAATCGTTCGAGTACCTCTCGACGGAGTATCCGGGAAACGAGAAGGTGCCGGCGGCGCTCTTCAAATCGGGGCTCGCGGCGGGAGAAACCGGAGATCTCGCCACATCGAAGAAGAATCTCAAACGGGTCATCGAAGAGTTTCCCGCGTCGGACGAGGCGAAGCTGGCCAAGAATAAGCTGGCTGAAATTCGATGAGCGGACGTCCATCGAGACGGCTCGGAGTCTGCGAAAAAAAACTATTGTGGCACGGTGGAAATTCAATCGCCTGCAGGCTTAGGACTAGAGGAAAACACTGCGCAGGATGCTCAAAAAGGCTGTCCAGCAAGGCCGCAGCGAGCGAAGAGGCGACGGCGTACGCTTCGGTACGTTGAGCTTCTGAGCGAAGCGAGAACGCCGCTAGCGGACTTTTTCAGCATCCTGTTCGTGGTGACTCCCTTGTTCCCGGTATTCCCTGGAGTCTAACTTCATGCTTGTCTCCAGTTGCTCCGCCAAGATCCATGTCCTCCCAGACGACGTAGTCAGCCGCATCGCGGCCGGCGAGGTCGTCGAACGTCCTGCTGCCGTTGTCAAAGAATTACTGGAAAACAGTCTCGATGCCGGGGGCCTGCATATCACGATCGATGTGAAAGGTGGTGGACTGGCTCTCATTCGAGTCACGGATGATGGAGAAGGGATCACCCGTGCCGATCTTCCCCGTGCCTTCGAGCGGCATGCCACCAGTAAACTCCGGTCCGATCGGGATCTCGCCTCGGTGACGACGATGGGTTTTCGCGGCGAGGCGTTACCGAGCATTGCGTCCGTCTCCCATGTGCTGGTGACGACCGCGACCAGGCAGGATACGGTGGGATCGCAACTTACCCTTGTAGCAGGAGGAAGCAGCTCTATCGTGGACGCGCCTCCCGTGCCTGGCACCAGGATCGACGTCTCTAATCTATTTTTTAATCAGCCGGCCAGAAAGAAGTTTCTTAAATCGACCACAACCGAGTTCTCCCATATCAGTCATGTCGTGCAACTCGCAGGCCTCGCCTGGCCATCGGTGCACTTTCGCCTGACCCATAACGGCCAGGAGATTCTCAACTATCCCGCCGTGACAGCAGATCGTGATCGAATACTTCAGGTATATCGCTCGGCCTTCCTCGATCGGACTATTGAGGTGCGAGGCCGGACAGCGGGATTGTCGATCCGCGGCGTGATGGTCGATCCTATCCATGCGCGGTCCTCGAGAACGCCGCAGGAACTGTTTGTGAACCGGCGTCCCATCCGGAACGCGACCGTGTTTCATGCGGTCATGGATGGGTATGGGTCGTTTCTGCCCAAAGGGCATCACCCCACGTTCGTGCTCTTTCTGGATATTGAACCGGACCGACTCGATGTCAACGTGCATCCCACGAAGAAAGAAGTCCGTTTTGCAGAAACAGAAGCCCTTCATCAGTTGGTGCGTCAGTCAGTCCGTCACGCACTCGGTGGTTCCGAGCGGAAGGTTGTGCTGGGTCTCACGCAGGCGGGGCTGTCGCAGACGGTACCGGAGTTCGCTCCCACGGCCACGCGGCAGACCGCATCGTTCCGGGATTCTCATCCGGAAGCATTGATCTCAGCTCGCAGGCAGGACTCCCGGATCAATGCGAGTGATGCGGTGCCTCTGTCCGGCATTGTCGAGGGGAGTCAGTTGGCCTTGGCCCACGAGGCAGCCGCGACGTATCAGCGGGCAGAGAAGCCCGACATCGTGCCGTTCGGACAAATCCTCCGGACCTATCTCGTGGCGCAGGTGGGCGAAGAGCTGCAAGTGATCGATCAACATACGGCGCACGAGCGTGTCCTCTTCCAACGGCTCTGGCGAGGGTGGCAAAGCCGGGATATCCCGTCGCAGCCGCTCTTGATACCTGAGCCGATCGAGCTGTCGGCGGCGCAGAGCACTCTGTTGCTTAAGCGGCTAGATGATCTGGAGAAACTCGGCCTCCTGATTGAACCGTTTGGCGCAACGGCCGTGGCGATTCGCGGGGTGCCGGTCGGACTTGGCAAGGTAGATGCGGTGGTCTTGGTACAGGATCTGCTCGACGATTTGACTGAGTGGGACAGCGCATCGTCTCTGGAAATGCGGGTACAGCCCGTCTTGGCGTCGCTGGCCTGCCATGGAGCGGTGCGCGCCGGACGGGCCTTGGCGCTTCCTGAGATTCAGCAGTTGATTCACGATTGGGTGGAGGAAGGGCTGATCATGACCTGCCCGCATGGGCGCCGCACGGCGTTTCGTCTTTCGACAGATGAGCTAGCCAAGTTGTTCGGCCGGGTTGGATGGTCATGATGGCCATTCCAGCGAGAGCGATGCGTCGTCTCTCCGAGACGCAGGTCCAGTTCAAGCCTGTCATCGTGATGGTTGGACCGACTGCTGTGGGGAAGAGCCGCGTCGCGATCGCGGTTGCCAAGGCCTTCGAGACCGAGGTACTCACGGCTGATTCCCGGCAAGTCTATCGTGGCATGGATGTCGGGACGGATAAGCCGGCCCCAGAGGAGCGCCAGGGTGTTCCCCATCGACTGATCGATCTCGTCGATCCTGATGAATCTTTTAATGCAGGGTTGTACCGGCGCAAGGCGCTCGATGAGATCGAACGCCTCTACCGAGACCGCCGCCTTCCCTTGGTCGTGGGTGGAACAGGGCTCTATGTGCGGACTCTCCTCAAGGGCTTGTGCGACGCCCCACAGTCCGACCCGATTATGCGGGCGGCCTTGCGGCAGGAGGCGATGGACCAAGGATATGACCGCCTCTACGCGAGGCTCGTGGATGTCGATCCTGTGGCTGCAGCGCGGTTGCACCCACGCGACGAATCGAAAGTGATCCGCGCGCTGGAGGTGTACCAGTTATCCGGTCGTCGGATGTCGGAGTTTCAGCAAGAGCATGGGTTTGCCGAGCGGCCTTTCGTAACCTTGATCATCGGTTTGAACCGAGACCGCGACGCGCTGTATCGGCGTATCGAGGAGCGGATTGATTGGCAGCTGGCTCACGGTTTGATAGAAGAGACGAAGCAGCTCCTCGCCCAGGGGTGCCAGCGCGACAGTGCAGCCATGAAGGGCTTGGGGTATCGACAGGTGGCAGAGCATTTGGTCGGCGAGTATGACGTCGTTGAAATGGTTCGGCGGTTCAAACGGGACACGAGACATTTTTCCAAACGACAAATGACTTGGTTTCGAAAGGAACCGGGGATTCAGTGGTTGACGATCGAGGAGTCGGAGTCGGTCCAGCACACGGCAGCGCTGGTGATCGGACAGGTGGATCGATTTCTCGCTACACTTGGAGACCAGGGATGACACGACTGGGGACTGTCGCGCGCGCAGACATCGGGATCATCGGCGGCAGCGGGTTGTACAATGTCGAGGGGCTTCGAAAGGTCACGGAACGCTCGGTCAAAACCCCCTTCGGGGCTGCCTCCGATAAGATAGTGCTCGGCGAATTGGACGGGATTCGTGTCGCCTTTCTCTCGCGGCATGGACGTGGACATCGGATCAATCCTTCCGAAATCAACTATCGCGCGAATATCTATGCGCTCAAGTCGCTCGGGGTGAGCCGGGTGATTTCTGTGAGTGCGGTCGGGAGTATGAAAGAGTCGATCAAGCCTGGCGACGTCGTGTTGCCGGATCAGTTTATCGACCTCACTAAACGGCGGGTTTCGACATTTTTCGAGGGAGGCATTGTTGCGCACGTGGCATTTGGGGAACCGGTCTGTGCCGCGCTCGGTGCGGTATTGTTGGACGCGGCCCATACGGTCGGCGCTACTGTACATCAGGGCGGCGTCTATCTCTGCATCGAGGGGCCGCAGTTTTCAACCAAAGGGGAGTCCCGCTTGTATCGTCAGTGGGGTGCGAGTGTGATTGGGATGACGAATCTCCCTGAGGCCAAGCTCGCACGCGAGGCGGAACTCTGTTACGCCTCGGTGGCCTTGGCAACCGATTACGACTGTTGGCATGAGACAGAAGAGGCTGTCACCGTCGAGGCGATCTTGACCACGCTCCGTCAGAATATTACGCTGGCCAAACGACTGTTGCGGACGGCGATGCGTGCGGTGGCCAACGTCAAGGCCTGCAGCTGTCAGCGCGCATTGCAGGATGCCATTATCACGGCGCCGGATCGGATGCCCGCCTCGCTCCGACGGAAGCTGGCCTTGTTGATCGATCGGGTTGTTCCTGGGAAGAAAGGAATTCGGTAAACCATGGGGAAGCTGCTCGTAGTCGGATCGGTCGCGTTAGATACGGTGAAAACACCCTTCGGGGAGGTTAGCGAGGTTCTGGGAGGTTCGGCCACGTATTTTTCGACTGCGGCCAGCTACTTTACCAACGTCGATCTTATCGCAGTAGTGGGGGAAGATTTCCCTGCACAACACCTGGCCTTCCTCAAGAGCCGTGGCATCGACCTGACGGGGTTGGAGCGGAGGCCAGGGGCAACGTTTCGATGGAAAGGGGAGTACACGCATCAATTGAACGAAGCGCACACTCTCGATACGAAACTCAATGTATTCGAAACCTTTCGGCCAAAGATTCCCGAGGCCTACCGGTCCCCCGATCTGTTGTTTCTTGGCAATATCGATCCGGAGCTCCAGTTGGATGTGCTGCAGAAGCTTCCGCGTCCGCCGTTGGTCGCATGCGATACGATGAACTTTTGGATCAACGGCAAGCGGGATGCGTTGTGGCGGGTTTTGGAGCAGGTCGATATTCTGATCATTAACGATGGGGAGGCTCGGGCACTCGGCGAAGATACGAATCTGGTGAAGGTCGCACAAAAGGTACTCGCGCGGGGGCCCAAGCACCTCATCATCAAGCGTGGGGAGTATGGGGTCTTGATGTTCAACGAGAAGCAGGTGTTCGGGGCTCCGGCCTTTCCGCTTGAAGACGTGCGCGATCCCACCGGCGCAGGGGATACCTTCGCAGGCGGCTTCCTGGGCTATCTCACGGCCACCGGCAATCGTTCGGTCGAGGCCTTCAAGCAGGCGATCATCTTCGGGAGCGTCATGGCGTCATTTACTGTAGAAGCCTTTAGTCTTGACCGTTTGCAAATCCTGGACTACAAAGAGATTCAGGAGCGGTTTCGAGCCTTTAAGCGATTGACCCATTTTGAGGACATTTCGTGATGTCGATTCTTTTTGCCGGTTCGGTTGCTCGACAATTTGTTCCCCCGTTGCTTGGGGTGACCCTGCTGATCGGATGGTTGCCTGGCTGTGCAACATCGGATGAGTCGTTGCAGAAGTCAAAAGGGTATTACCAAGAAGGGGTCGCGAGCCTGGATCACGATCAGCAGAAGGCCTTTGTGTCGTTCCAGAAGGCGGTGCAGCAAAATCCCAAGAACAAGGAAGCACGTTACGGACTCGGCCATATTCTGGCGCAGCAGGGTAAATTTCCTCAAGCCGAGTTAGAATTTATAGCCGCGACAAAGCTCGATGAGAATTATTCGGAAGCGTACACCTATCTGGGCCAGGTTTTGGAGAAACAGGGGCGGTCGACGGAGGCGATTGCCGCATTCCGTCAGGCGTTGACCAATCCCTTGTATGCCACGCCGGACCTGGCCCGATTCCATCTCGGCCAGGCGCTGGCTCACGAGAGTGATTACCAGGGCGCGATGGAAGCGTTTGAGGATGCCTTAGTGGTCAATCCGCCCAATGTTCCTCCGGCTCTATTACACTTGGAGCTGGGTCGAGTGTATTACAAGCTGGGGTTCGAACGACGTTCAAGGGAAACGCTGACCAAGGTTACGACGCTCGACAAGGGCGGCGAGTATGCCGCAGCTGCGAAAGAACTGCTGACACGGCTCAAGCCGTAGAGAGACACTTATGGAATCGATGGGCGAATTTTTCAGGCAGGTGCGAGAGACCAAGGGGCTCACCATCGACGAGGTTGCATCCAAGACGCGAATTCGATCTGACTTTGTGAAGGCGTTGGAAGATGGGAACTTTGCCAAGTTGCCCGATCAAGTGTTTGCGCGAGGCTTTGTCCGGTCCTATGCCAGGTCTCTCGGACTCGATGAAGACGATGCGATCCACCGATTCACTCAATCGGCCGGTGCCTATTACGACAAGCAAGTCGAGCGGGAACGTTTGAAAGTCAGGCAGGCGGAAGAAGAGCGGAAGCGTCAAGCTAATCGAAAGGCCGTTGCGATCGCGATTGGCATTGCGATTCTCACGCTCATCTTTCTCTTAAGCCGGGAACAGTCGTCGCTCCTGGTTCGTCGTTCGAGCTCAGACATTCCAGCTTCCGGATCCAAGCGGGCCGCTCCAATGACTCAGGAATCTCAGGACACGCCACCAAGCCAGCAGGCTGAGTCGGTCCCGCCAGCTCCGTCTGCCCCCAAGACCAAACCCAGCGAGCCTGCTGCCGTGCCAGCCAAGGCGGGCGAAGACAATAATGCTGGGCCAGTGACCGGCCCAGCATCCACAGCTTCGGTTGTGCCGGAACTGACAACTCCGGCACCTTCGTCACTCGGGAGCGACGGGCCGCTGGGAGGAATTTCACTCGAAGGGTCTGGAGCAACGGAGGGACAGTTGGCGCTCGACCTTGAGGCAACAGAGCTGAGTTGGGTCGTCGTTCAAATCGATGGCGGCAGTCCTCAAGAGGCCTTGCTCAGGCCTGGAGAAAAGGCCACATGGAAAGGCCAGGACCAGTTTATTCTGACGCTCGGTAACGCTGGGGGGGTCAAAGCCGAACTCAATGGCAAACCTCTAAAGCCCTTCGGCCCGAGCGGCAAAGTCGCCCGCGATATTGTCATCAAGCGCTAATCGTTCTCCAGCGCCGTCCATCCGGTCACACCACGGTTCCCTCCACACCTGTTTTGGCTGGCCGTACGGTAACTCCACAACTCGGCGTATGTTCTTGTCCTGCTCGGCTGGCGGTCTCGGCTCGATTCGATGAGGGACGTAACAGGTTCGCGACGTCGAGCAATGGGGCGCCGTAGCAGGGACTGAGGCGCAATGGTGCCACCCTCTTGAGACTCCCTAGACTCCTGGGATTGTGCAGGCCCCCAACTAGCTGGAATATCGTGCCTCGCGTGCGGGTGTTCTGGCACGAGCTTTGATTCTTATCCGGTAGGATTGAACGAAAGCCGGTGGACTGGAGTGAGTACACAGCCGGGAAGGGGATAGTGAAAGAGGAGTGGAGTAGGGAGCCTGTCCGATAGCACGCTGGATTGCTTGACATGAGTGGAAGGCCATTGTTATATTCGCCGGCGTTTTGTCGCTTTGACATGGATCTCATGAGCCAGAGGCCCGATGCCGAATTCACGTGCGGTGGTTACACACAAAGGAGGAAATCTGATGGGGCATTTTTCTAAGTTTCTGGGAATCAGCGCAGCGCTGATGATGCTGTCGGTCTCGGTGGTCGGAGCCGAAGAGCGTGATCCGCTTAAGCCCCGCGTTCCGGCGGATCAGATGAGCGACGCGAGGGCCAACAAGAATCCGGTTGATGCGACCCCGGAGAACATTGCTAAAGGAAAGGCGCTGTTTGAGGGCAAGGGTACCTGCTTCAATTGCCATGGTAAAAATGGGGATGGCCAGGGCGAGGCTGGTAAGATTCTGAATCCGAGCCCCCGCAATTTCACGAACTGCAAGTTCCACAAGAAGCGGAAAGATGGCGAGCTCTTCTGGGTGATCAAGAATGGTAGTGCAGGTACGGGCATGGTTCCTTTGATCCCCGCCGCGATTACCGAACAAGAAGCCTGGACGATCATCAACTACGAACGGACCTTCTGCAAAGGCGAGTAGTTTTGCCGCAGCTGTGAGTTCAAGAGGGTGGAGGAGCGAATCCTCCACCCTCTTTTTTTGTCTTTCGGTCGTGTGCCACATCAAGCAGGAAGGCTGAGGTCGAGGTCAAGGTTGAGTGAAGATCTGACGTTCTGATCTTAGCCTCAACCTTAGCCTGAACCTCAACCTTCTCCGCGCCGGCGGACTTTTTCAGCATCCTGTTAATGGGCTTCGGTGCCCTGGATCGCCGCGAGCTTGGTCAATACCAAGGCAGCGGAAGGGTCGGTTGGGCGGATGGCCGGAACAGCGAACGGGCGCTGCGCCTGGTTCATGCGGGCCTTGGAAGCCCAGGGCACTTTCTGGCTGAGATACGTTACCGTTTCGCCGAGTGTCACCTCGCCATCCCGGTTGGTATCGGCCTCGCCGCGCAGTGCCCGTAGTAGATAGTAGGTGAATAGCCCATGCCGATGCTGGTCGTCCTCCAACCCCCGTCCGAAGCCGCTGGTTCCAATGACATGGAGGGTCGAGCTCCCCGTGGGATTCCATTGGGGGGGGGCGGTCTTGCTTCGGCTGTCCAGTCCTATACGTGACACAATGCCATCGAACAGAAACACCGTTTGTTTCGCTTGTAAGCGAGACAGCGCTGCCTCAAAATCCTTGAGCGGGTATGATCGTGAGGTGGTCGTGGCAGTCCCATCGTACGGTACCAGGAACGTCTCTCCCGTCGAAGAGACCGACGCCAGACCGGCGAAATAGACAATGACGACCGAATCCTTGTTCATATGAGGCGGCAACCAATCCAGCAGGGCTTCGTCAATATCCGAGCGTAGTGCCTTCCAGTCCAGCAGCAGACGAACATTGGAGGCCGGCAATCCGCCGAGGGACTGAAAGTAGCTCGAGACCATCCCGGCATCCAAGGAAGCGAACATGCGGGAGGGGACTTGCTGGTCTCGATAGGATCCGATCCCAATTGAGATTAAATAGGTGTGGGGCTGTCGAAATCTAGTGGCCACAGCAGGGATTTGATCCACGTCGTCGGCCTGGATGCCGGTCGGTTGAATCGAGAGGGCCAGGGTTTGAGTCGGCGGCTGAGTACGGGTTCCTGAACTAGAGACCGCTACTTGGATCTCGGCCTTCTGTTGTTGAACGGCCTGCGGCAACGTCGCCGCAAATTCGATCGAGCGGGATTGGCCCGGTTGCAATCGTCCGACCGCGAGCGTGGTGATAGGAAATTGGGCGAGCAGCGAGGCGGTTCCCGTCAAGGCCGCAGTGGCACCCAGAAGCTCCTGCTCTCCTCCGTTCACGAGGTCGATGCGCACCCGAATGCGCTCGCCTCCCTCAAAAACTAAATTACTGTTCTCGTCCAGCAGGGTGGCCTTAAACGAGAGGGCCGAGGGAGTGCCCTTGGCTGGCATGGTCGCTGCCGGCAGAATTGGTCTCACCGACGTTGCTCCCGCTGTGGCGGGAGCGGTTCCGCTCGTCGCTGCCAACTGGGTCCGAACGGCGCGCATGAATTGCGTCGAGAGGGCAATCCCAGCGTCATGCACAAACTCCCCGATATTGCCGTAATCGCATCGGCGTTGGGTCGGTTCTAGAATAAGGCGTTGGTTGTGTGCGATGGAAACGGTCTGCTGGCCAAGCTCATTCCCCGCAGCATCCTTAAAGGTTAAGAGTGTCTCGAGGGTCATGTCTGCAGGCACCCGATCATAGACATGATCAGCCCAAAGTTTGAGACTCGAGCGTTGGAGCGTGACCACGATTTCCCCGTCGGGCTGGATCGGTGCGGCGATTCCACCGGTGACGGTCACGGCCGTAAAATTTTGGGAAGCCGCGTCAATCATAATCGATTCGACTTCTTCCCCCACGTTGAGCTCGTGCGGGCTATTGCACCCATCGATGTACTGCATCTTGAGATTGGTCAAGGAGGGGTCGAAGGTCAGCTTGACGGAGTTGGCCAGACGCGGACCCATGTCCGGTAAGGGGGTTCGGTGAAACGATGTAGTCAGCGTCTCGCATCCCCACGGCCCACCCACTGCAATGAGGAGACTCAAGGGGACGGCCCAGCGTATCGTGAGTCGTTGAGGTAAGCCTGTTGGGTGTCGTCCGATGAGCATGCCCTCGGGAAGCTGTCTGCCGTAACTGGTTTGGCTGCTGAAATTCAAGCGTGGAACCGTACCGAAATGTCAGACTGAATGCAACAGGGCGCGGGGGCATCTTGCAAGTATGAAGAATGGGGCGTGCGATCTATGTGCAATCATCCTGGTAGGGGCTGGCAGGCTGCGGAACAACGATGAGGGCCAGCGAAAACTGGCGGAACGGGCGAGAATAGCGGGAATACCAAGGTAGCCGAGAGTTCGAGGTTTCGGAACTTCGAACGCACACGTCGGTTCATGCATGACGCGATGCTCTTGCCCATCTTGCGCATCGCGCTTTTCTCGCCTGTCTCGTACGTCACACGCTACGGTCTGTGGCCGGATGAAAATTCGACGCCGGCGACGGAGAAGCATAGTAGCCCTTGGCCCCATTCCGTCGGATCACGGTCAATTCGCATAGCATGGCGAGCCCATCTCTGAGGATGCGAAATTTCGAGCCGGGCTGATGGGACCAATTCACCGGAATTTCTGCGATGCGGTATCCGCGTTGTTGCGCCACATAGAGCAGTTCGAGGTCGAAGCTATAGCCATCGATTACGGTGACTCTAAAGAGGTCTGCTGCCGCCGCCTGGCGGAACAGCTTGAATCCACATTGCGTGTCGGTGATCCCTCTGAGGCTGCTCTGCCGCACGATGGAATTGAACAGGTCGCTCATAATAGTTCGATAGAAGCGGGTCCGGACTGCATAATCTGGCAACCGGGAGGCGAGTGCGCGCGATCCGATGGCCAGGTCGGCTCCGCTCGCCACGGCCTGTTCGAGCCGGGCGAGTTCTTGAATCGGTGTGGCCCCGTCCGCATCGGCAAACAGTTGCAGTCGTCCGACAGCGGCTTGCATGCCTCGTCGCACGGCCGCGCCTTTACCTCGGCGCAATGGTGTCCGGAGCAACTGAATTTCTGGGGCTGAAGAAGCCGCGGTCTCAACAACGGAGGCCGTGGCATCGGTGCTACCGTCGTCAACCACGATGACCTCGTAAGGTTGTCCTCGGTCTCGCATGTATGAGGTGATGCTTCGAAGATAGGGAAGAATGCGAGCGGCTTCGTTATGGGCTGGAACGATGATTGACCATTGGATGGAGTCTGAGGCGTCTTGGAGGGGCACAGGAAACCAGCCTTGTTGGGGTGAACCGGGCAGCGCCAGATCAGAGCCCAGATGAAGTACGGTAACCGAGCCATAGGCAGGATTGCAAGGGGAGGACTCCGCTGGACTTGACAGATCCGCCGATGGGGAGCGAGCGTAAAAGATTAGAGCGTCAAGTGACGGACGAACCTGCACATCCGGGAGGTGGGGGGATGCGCCATCTGCTTAATCAACTCAGTCTCATGCTCAGCGCGGTATTCATGGTTTCTTGTGCCTCCGCCATTCCACCTGCACGGATCGGCGATTATGTTTCCTCAGAGCACCAGGTCGGCGGCGACGCGTTCACGAGGATCGATCAGCGGCCACTTCGGGCAGGGCTTGTCGTGGTGTCAGATACGGCAGAGCCAGGCGCGGCTCCGAATCTGCCGGAAGAGGCACTGGCTCGCCTCGGAGAAAGTCTACAACGGGATCTTGGCCGTGCGATTCCTGTGGCGATAACAGAGACGATCCCAGCCGGCGATATCAGGCCGCAGCCGTATGGGAATTTGGTCCAGTTCGCTGAACTGGGGCGGCAACGCGGGCTCGACTATCTGGCCGTCGTGGTGGTCTCCAGCACCGAGCAGGAATATCCCGTAACACTCTTTCTGGGATGGACCACGCACGCACAGCCTGGATTTCGTCGAGATAACTGGTCGCTGCTGGAATTCGCCTTGTTGGACTTGAAACATAATCAGACCTTAATACAGGCCGAAGGACGGGGCTGGGCCACGCTGGATCGTTCCAGCGCGCCAGGGATCGATCAATGGTATCCGGCTATCTACCTACGCCCTCAGGATGAGCGGCGTATCTGGCCTTCGACGTACGAGGGCGCGCCGAATACGCTGCGTGTCGTGTCATTTGAGCAAGCGGCTAAGCGGCTGGTGCTGAAGCTCCGGAACTCGTGGCTCGGAGTGTTGGAATCCGAGGCGGCGGCTCGGAAAAGCAGTTCCGAGGAGCCTGTCCGACATTGACCGTTCTACTGCGGCGAATGATCCGCGACCATCTGCGTCGTGCTCGGGGCTCTGTCTGTTTGGTGAGGGTCCGAAGGGGACTATTAGCTTTGAAGCCCGCGGAACGGATAGTGTACAATGCACCGTTCAGGTCATGCTGTCGCGTCGGTTAACCCTGTGGAGGAACGCTGTTATGGTCACCCGGAGTAAGGGGGGGAATGTCCGAGGTCTTGTCGCAGGTATCGGTCTGGTCATGAGTACCTTTGCGTTTACTGTCCTGTCGAGTGACCCCACAGCCTTAGCCGCCGGGGCTTCAGCTGGACTGACACAAGGATTTTCAGAGATCGTCAAGCAGGTCACGCCAGCGGTGGTGAACATTGCGGTGACCGGGGGTGGAGAAGGCGGGGGACGAGGCCGGAGATCGCCGTTGCCGCCAGGCCCCTTTGGTGGACCTCCTGGTGAAGAAGCGCCAGGGGGTGAACTCCCGACTCCTCCACCGATGCCTCCTGGTGGAGGGCATGGACGCCCTGATCAAAGTGCCGGATCCGGCGTCATTTTTGATCCGAACGGATTTATCGTCACCAACAACCACGTCGTCGAAGGCGCCACGCAGATTACCGTCACGCTCAGCGATCGACGTGAATTCAGTGCGAAAGTGGTGGGAACTGATCCGAAGACTGACTTGGCTGTGGTCAAGATCGAGGCGAAGGGCCTCCCAGCCTTAAAATGGGCTGAGTATGAGAATTTGCAGGTCGGCGATCTTGTGTTGGCAGTCGGCAGTCCGTTCGGACTGAGTTCCACCGTGACCTTGGGCATCATCAGCGCCTTGGGACGCGGCAACGTCGGCATTGCAGACTATGAAGATTTCATCCAGACCGACGCCGCAATTAATCCGGGCAATTCCGGTGGGGCGTTGGTCAATGTGAGCGGCGAACTCATTGGGATCAATACGGCAATCTTCTCAAAGACCGGCGGGTCGGAGGGGATTGGATTTGCCATTCCCAGCAGTATCGCTTTGGATATTGTTGACAGTCTGCAGAAGTCCGGCAAGGTCGTGCGCGGCTGGATGGGTGTCGCAATTCAAGAGATCACACCGGCCTTGGCCAAATCCTTCAAGCTCCCGGAACAGCACAAAGGAGTGCTCATCAGCGATGTGAACGAGAACGGCCCTTCCTATGCTGCGGGTATAATGCGCGGCGATGTGGTGATCGCGTTCAATGGGAAAGAGGTCCAAAACGTGAGTCAATTGCGAAACTTGGTCGCGCGCACGATTGTTGGCAAGGATGCGCAGGTGAAGGTCTTGCGAGACGGCAAGGAACAGACGATCGCCGTCAAGGTGGCGGAGCGACCGACGGATGAAATGTTGGCGAAAAAGGAGCCGTCAGCTCCCAAGGAACCGGTCGAGACGGTGCAGCCGCCGGATAATGTCTTGGCCTCTCTCCGTGTGCAGGGGTTGGACGCGGCCACGATGAGTCAATTGAACATCCCGGCGAAGATGACGGGTGTCGTCGTGACGTCGGTCGAGAGCGGCGGTGCTGCGGAAGCGGCGGGTCTGCAGCGCGGCGACGTGATTCAGGAAGTGAACCACGAAGTCGTGAAGACGCTCGAAGACTACCAGAAAGCCTCGAGTCAGTTGAAAAAAGACGAGTTGGCCGTCCTGCTCCTGAGCCGGCAGGGGAATAACCTGTTTGTCGCGATCAATCCCAAGTGACACGCATGACGCTGGCTGCGACCGCTCGGCATCCGAGCGGTCGCAGCCAACCATCGGATGAACGGTTCGTATGCCCTACGGCCTGAATTCATTAAACCAGTGGCTGCAAGACACGATCTTTAAGCCGCTGGAAGATAAGAAAATGCCGGTGATGGAGCACCTCGTGGAGCTCCAGGTCCGTTTGACACGCGCGGTTATCATAACCGCCGTGGTGTTTGTCGGCACGTTTTTCTATGCCGACACGTTGGTCAAGTGGCTTCGCATCCCCCTCCAGAACATGTTTGTGCCGGGATCCTTGTCGTGGGTGCCGACCGATCTGCCGACCGTTCCGTTCGTCTTTCTCGCGCCGGCTGAAGCCTTGTGGCAAAGCGTCAAGGTGGCCGGGCTCTTTGCCCTCGTCGCCGTGACCCCGTACATTCTGGTGGAAATCTGGCGATTCGTCGTGCCGGGTCTCCATGCCCAAGAACGACGTTTCGTCGCGCCATTTGTGCTGTTGACCGCCGTGGCTTTTTACGCAGGGGTGGCCTTTTCCTTTTTCTTTGTGCTTCCATTCGCGCTCAACTTTTTGGTCTCCTATGGCATCAACGCTGGCTTCGTTCCCCAGATCTCGATTGCGCAGTACGTCGGATTTGCCCTGTGGTTCTTGATGGTGTTCGGGTTGATCTTCGAAGTCCCGCTCGCGATCACTCTCATGGCGAAGCTTGGGTGGGTCGATGCGCCTTTTCTCAAGCGGTATCGCAAGTGGGCCCTGCTGGGGTCGTTCGTCTTTGCCGCGATTCTTACCCCAACGCCTGATCCTTTCAACCAATGTCTCATGGCCTTGCCGATGTATGTATTCTACGAAATCGGTATTGTGAGCGCAGGGTTTTTCAACAAGAAGAAGCCGGTGCCGGAAGAGTCGGGTGTGCCGGCCGTGGCCACCGCAGCGGCAGGAATCGGCCAGGCGCCGTCGGGGGGACTCCCTAACGCGGGAGAGGGCGACTACGTCGGCGTGCCGAAAGGTCGACAGCGATGACGGGAACGCGCAGATCGGGCGAAACGTTCTACAGAAGGAAGATACATGGCTCGTGAATTGAACGTCATTCAACCTCCTACCTCCGGCGGCAGTGATGCCTGCGTATATATGTGGGCCTGCGCGATATGCGATGAGAACGAAACCTGTCAGAAGGACAAGGAGGGGCACAGTCGCTGGTTGGTGGCCAAACGGATGGAGCGGATCGAATACAAAGTGCTCATTATGAGTAACAAGGGCGGAGTCGGGAAGAGTACCTGTACGACGAATCTCGCCGTGAGCCTTGCACTCAAAGGGTGGCATGTCGGCATTTGCGACATGGATATCCATGGCCCGAATATTCCAAAGATGGTGGGGGCCGAAGGGCAGAAACTCAAGATCAGCAGCTCAGGCGGGATCATCCCGTTTCAGGCGTATAACCTCAAGATCGCTTCGATGTCCTTCTTGTTGCAGAATTCGGACGATCCGATCATCTGGCGCGATGCGTACAAATATGAGTTTATCAACCAACTCTTGGGCGGTGTCGAGTGGCAGGATCTCAATTTCTTATTTGTCGACTTACCTCCCGGAACGGGCAACGAATCGGTCACGACCATCGATCTGCTCGGCAATGTCAGCGGCGCAGTGATCATTACGACGCCACAGGAAGTGGCCTTGCTGGACTCCCGCAAGTCGGTCACTTTCTGCAAAGATAGCGAAGTTCCGATCATTGGGATTGTCGAAAACATGAGCGGATTAGAGTGCCCCCATTGTCACAACCAAATCGAGGTGTTCCGTAAAGGCGGCGGGGAAGCCTCCGCGATTGATATGGGCGTGCCCTTCCTCGGGCGCATTCCTCTCGATCCCGATGTTGTGATCCAGTCTGACGCTGGTGAGCCATTCGCGATGTTTAATTCTGACACGTCGACGGCCGAGGCCTATCACGACATTGCCAACAAGGTCGAAGCGTTCTGCAAGAAGCGCGGGTCGCTCGTGAACATTGCCTCCCGGCAGGCGCACTGATGAAGGAGAGACTGTGAAGTCCATAGACACGACAGAGGGGCTCACACAACTACAAGAAGCGCAGCGGATCGTGTTGGAGGCTACGCCGACTTTGGGCTTGGAGAAGATTTCGATCCTCGACGCGCTCGGTCGTGTCCTTGGCGAGGACATCGTGGCGGAACGGGACAATCCGCCCTGGAACAACAGTGCGATGGACGGGTTTGCGGTGCGGTGGGACGATATTAAACAGGAGCACGCGATTCAGAAACCGGTGACGCTCACGGTGATCGAAGATGTGGCGGCAGGCAAGATGCCTTCAAAATCCGTCGGAGCGGGGCAGGCGATTCGCATCATGACCGGGGCTCCGATCCCGAAGGGGGCGGATACGGTCTTAAAGGTCGAAGACACGGAGCATACCGCGGATTCCGTTCGCGTCTTCAAACCGGAACAGCAAGGCGCCAACATTCGGCCTCAAGGAGAAGACGTCAAGAAGGGCGAGTGCATCATCGCCAAGAGGACCCAGATTCGTCCGGGTGAGGCGGGGATGTTGGCGATCCTTGCCAAGTCGTTCATCTTTGCCTATCAACGGCCCCGTGTGGCGATCCTTTCGACCGGTGATGAGTTGGCGGATTTGGACGAACGGTTCAGCGAAGAAAAGATCATCAACTCCAATAGCTATGGGATTGCGGCAGCGGTCCAGGAGGCGGGTGGCATTCCCCTATTGCTGGGGATCGCGAGGGATACGCCTGCGGCGCTGAAGGAAAAGATTTCGCATGGACTGACGGCAGATATTCTGGTGCTGTCCGGTGGGGTGTCGATGGGCGATTACGATTTCACAAAGGCGGTCTTCCACGAACTGGGCGCAGAAATGAATTTCTGGAAGCTGGCGATCAGGCCGGGGCAGCCGCTTGCCTTCGGCAAGATTCAGGGTAAGCTGGCCTTCGGCTTGCCGGGGAATCCCGTGTCCTCCATGGTGACGTTCGAGCAGCTGGTGCGGCCGGCGATGCTCAAAATGAGCGGACACCGGAGTTACGGTCGGCCGGTCGTGCAGGGGATCTTCCAGGAGAAGTTTTCCAAACGGACAGACCGGCGCCACTTTCTACGGGGTGTGCTCACTCGAGAAGACGGGGTCTTCAAGGTTCGAACGACTGGTGCGCAAGGGTCTGGAATGTTGACCTCCATGGTGAAGGCCAATTGTTTGATCGATATCCCCGTCGAAGTTGAACGGGTGAACCCGGGCGATCTGGTATCGGTTCAACTGTTGAGCGGAGAAGCCTGGGCCAGTCACGCAGAACATGCCCACACCGGTCCTCACCGGCTGTCCTGTTGCGAATAAGGAAAGGAGGTCAATAGTCATCAGTCACCAGTCAATGGCGAGAATCATTCTTGAGCGCCTTGGACCAATGACGATTGACCATTGACCAGTTACATCCATGGCCGTACCTATTGTCTCGTTTGTCGGTCGGTCGAACAGCGGAAAAACCACGCTGATCGAGCGGGTGATTCCTGAGTTGGTCCGGGCCGGCTACAAGGTGGCGACGGTGAAGCATGCCGGACACGGGTTTGACCTCGATACGGAAGGGAAAGATAGCTGGCGCCACAAGCGAGCCGGCGCCAGCAGCGTGATGGTACTCTCCAAGGGGAGTATGGCGATGTTTGCCGATGTGGCCGATCAGATGAATGTCGAAGACGTGCGGGACCGGTTTCTCGATCACACCTATGACCTGATCATTGCCGAAGGATGGAAACACGAAGGCTATCCGAAGATTGTCATCGTCCGTGAGCAGATCGGCGAAATCCCTGTTTCCATGGAAGGGTTACTCGCGGTGGTATCGGACAAGCCCGTCGATCTACACATTCCACTGTTTGGCCTGGACGATGTCGTCGGCGTGGCCGCCTTGATCATGAAGCAGTTCCCAAGATCGCAGTCTCGTGCGGAGCATGGGCTGGAAACCTAAAGCAGCCATCGTCCTAGCTCTTGTTGCTGGTGCCATTGCGCTTGGCGCTGTGGCCATCCCTCTCACGAGTCAGCCGACATTCTGTGCCGGTTGCCATACCATCGCCCCCTCGTATGAGAGTTGGGTGAAATCCTCGCATCGAGAGGTGACCTGTGTCGCCTGTCACGTGCGACCGGGCATTGAGGGCTGGCTCCGCGATAAAGCCTGGGCGGGGACGAAGGATGTGGCGATCTACCTGTTCGGCGTCCCGACCGATCCCCATAATCTGCAGGCGAAAGTCGATTCCGCTGTCTGCCTGAGTTGTCATCGAAACATTCTTCGTATGTCCGAGGTCGCCCTGCGCGATCTGCCACCTCCGGTCAACAAAGTCGGTCTTGTCATGAGCCATCGTAAACATATCGAGGCGTTTGCGAAGCGCGGCCAAGGGGAGGGTTGTACGACGTGCCATTCTGGGGTCGTGCATGAACAGCCGATCAAAGGCTATCCGATTGTCATGCCGCGCGGGCATCTTTCGGCTGACGATAAACCGTGGTATCCCGACCATCCGGAGGGCTCGTACTTACGGACAAGGGCTCTCACGGATTGCTTCCGATGCCACGACGGGAAGACGGAGCATGAGGGAAAGGTCGTGAGCCGGACATGCGATACTTGCCATCTTTCCGAAAAGATCAGCAACGCGCTGCTCTTCAACTAACAGGATGCTGAAAAGTCCGCCAGCCTGTCTTGTTCATTTGGTCTGTTCGGTCTGTCTGGTCTCTCTGGTTAGTCTGGTTCAAACAAGTAGACAAGACAGACCAGACAGACCGGGCCTGTCCCAGACGGGCGGACCATCGGAGTTCTAGCGGGCCACAATAGTTTTTCGGCATCCTGCTAAGTCGCTGATCATTCATGGCTACACCTGTCCTGCACGTCCAACATCTGGTGAAACGGTTCGGCGAGTTTGTTGCCGTCAACGATATTTCGTTCGACATCAGACCGGGAGAAATTCTTGGATTGCTGGGCCCGAACGGGGCGGGGAAAACCACCACCATTCAGATGCTGCTCGGGGTAGTGACACCAACCGCCGGTTCCATTCAGATGTTCGGGCTCGATCTGGCGACACACCGGGAGGCCATTCTGGAGCAAGTGAATTTTTCCTCGACCTATGTCTCAATGCCTCAGGCGCTTACAGTCGAGGAGAACCTCTGGGTGATTGCGAGGCTGTATGGTCTGTCTCAAATCCAAGAGAAGGTCGACGACATCGTGAAGCGGTTTGAGATGGAGGAGTTTCGTCATAAAGTGACACGCAAGCTGTCCTCTGGTCAGAGCACTCGTCTTGGGCTGGCCAAGGCGTTCTTGACCGAACCGAAGATTCTGTTTCTCGACGAACCGACCGCGAGTCTGGATCCCGATATTGCACAAAAGATTCGGAGCTTCCTCAAGGAGGAGCGACGATCGTCCAGACTCAGCGTGCTCTATACGTCGCATAATATGCACGAGATGGAAGAGATGTCGGACCGGATCATTTTCCTCCAGCGGGGAAAGATTGTGGCAGAGGGGACGGCGCAGGAGATTGTGTCGCGGTTTGGGCAGGCGGATTTGGAAGAAGTATTTGTGAAGTTGGCGCGGGAAAAATAGAAAACCGTCGAAAGTCATAACGTCATCAGGTCATAAAGTTCTCGGACTTGTTAGCGACTTGACGACGTGTGACTTGATAACTTTCAGGCTGATCTCTATGAGACTGCATCGGATTCATGCGTTGGTGGCGAGGCATCTGTACCTGTACCGGCGCAGCTTGCCGCGTATGATGGAAATTTTCTATTGGCCGTTTCTGGACCTTGTCATCTGGGGATTCATTTCGGCCTACCTCATGAAATTCGAGGGACAAATTCCTGGGGCGGTGACATTTTTTTTGGGGGCATTGATCCTGTGGGATATTCTGTTCCGAGCTCAGCAGGGGATTACGATTTCGTTCCTGGAAGAGATATGGGCGAGAAATCTCATGAACTTGTTCGCCAGTCCGCTCAAACCGAGCGAGTTTCTCGCGGCGACGATGGTGATGAGTGTCTTCAAAGTATTGGCCGTCTCCGTGGTCATGGTCGTCTGCGCGGGTCTGTTCTACTCCTACAACATCTTCGTGATCGGGATGTGGCTGGTTCCGTTCGTCTTAAATCTCGTGGTGACGGGGTGGATTATCGGGGTTCTGACCACGGCACTCATCATGCGATTTGGCCAGGAGGCGGAAGTCCTGGCCTGGAGTATGGTGTTCCTGTTCCAGCCCATCTCCTGTGTGTTTTATCCGATGGCGGTGCTTCCAGGGTGGCTGCAAGCCATTGCATGGATGAACCCGGCTGCCCATGTGTTTGAAGGGATGCGCGCCGTGCTCAATGCTTCTCCCGAGCCGATGGTCCATCTCGGGTGGGCGACCGGTCTCAATATATTGTTTCTCGGTATGGTCATTGCTGCCTTCCATTGGACGTTCGAACTTTGCCGAGAACGGGGACT
The DNA here is from genome assembly GCA_005239475.1 of Nitrospira sp. Lineage (GTDB taxonomy): Bacteria > Nitrospirota > Nitrospiria > Nitrospirales > Nitrospiraceae > Palsa-1315. Next base: position 20,319 of record SPAX01000023.1, read on the forward strand.
GCTGGTGCGCATTGGGGAGTAAGCCTGCAAATGTAGCCTGAGGTCGAGGTCAAGGTTGAGTGAAGATCTGAAGTTCTCATCTTTGCTCAACCGTGACCTCGACCTTCCTCGTATTGGCGGACTTTTTCAGCATCTTGCCAAGACTCGGATTGCCATTTTCAAGAGGGCTGTGATAGCCTACGACCATCCTATCGCAGTGGCCTGGCGGTGAGGTGGAGCGAAACATGCAGGTCTGCAGCATCGATGTTGCCTTGCCCGAGAATCTCGTCGGAAGTCAGACCTAAGCCGCCGCATCTTTCGCGTCTTCGGCCCGCTCCTTCCCCGTTCCTCGCGTACAAGACAATATCATTTACTCAAAAGGAGGAAGCCCAGATGGGTTCAAAAATCTATGTCGGTGGGCTACCCTACTCGGCGACTGAGCAGGAGTTGAGTGATCTGTTCGGGCGGCATGGCGCTGTCGCTTCCGCGCGGATCATTACGGATAAGTTTACGGGACAGGCACGCGGCTTCGGCTTTGTCGAGATGTCCTCGGATGCGGAAGCGCAGGCGGCCATTACCGCTCTCAATGGTACGGAAATGGGTGGTCGGACCTTAACCGTGAATGAAGCGCGTCCCCAGGAGCCTCGCACTGGCGGTGGTGGCGGCGGATTTGCTGGAGGCGGGGGGGGTGATCGTAGCGGTGGCGGCGGTAAACGCGATCGCTGGTAATTTTCAATCGTGCATGTGTGTTGAGGGCTGCCATCGTAAAGGTGGCAGCCATTTTTTTGGCCAGCCTGGCTGATCAACTGAGCGGTGGGATGCTATGATGTGGTGAGTCTGGAGGCTGTCAGATCACGTTTCTCAGGAGGAGTCGGGTGAGTATTCAACCTGAATCGGTGCCCCAAACCTATCATTAGCTAACCTGTCTTCATTTTCTTTCCACGAGAATCCCGTTCTGGTCGTCGAGAACTTCTGGTCGCCGGAGGAGCGGCAGTTCTTCCGTGAGGGGATGGGTCAGGCAGTCTGGAAGAGTCTGGTGGACCTGCCGAAGGTCAGGGAAGATTTTCCGAATGCTGGAAACTGGGCCAAAGCGGAGATCGGCCGAGACCAAGGGCAGCGATTGCTCTCGCGCTTACAGCTGCCGTGCATTCAGGCATACGTGGGGTCCTTCCCGAATATCTCCGGCCGGCACGTGGGTTTCAGCTATTACTCGTACGCGGCTGGAGATTGCCTGCTGACCCATGACGATACAGACCAAGGCTACGCGATGGGAGGCGCGACGGCGCCCCGTCGCCGTATCGCGCTGGTGAGCTATTTTCATGACGAGTGGCGGTCGGATTGGGGCGGGGAACTTATCATTTATGCCAAGCGGAAGATGCATAGTTCTGCGCAGCCGGATCTCGAAGTGACACACTGTATCGAGCCTCGGCCAGGCTCTTTCGTGATGTTCACGGTTCCCCGCTTCCACCGCGTGTGTCGGGTGGATCACGTCGCAGGTGATCAGCGGAGACTCTCAATTGCCGGATGGTTCATGACCGAACACCCGTAAGTTCTGCTAGGTGCCAAGACGAGAACAGGGGTTGCCATGGCAACCCCTGTTCGTCTTTTACCGCGTGACGAGAGAGGTTCGCCCGGTCTGAGGATGCAGGGACCGCCAGCTAATCGACCCACCCATCACCGACTGTTGGAATTCCGGGCGGGTCCGCTGTCAGACTCTCGACCGAAGGCGGAGGCGCGAGAAGCGTCTGTCGCACGAGTGCCACCAGGGCTTGGTGCTCAAACGGTTTGGGAAGAAATGGGAAGGCCCCCCGGCGTATGCCGTACCCTGCCAAATCCTGGTCGATATTGCCGGACATGAGGATCACTCGCAGGTTTTTTCGTATGTGGAGCGCGCGGACGGCCAGTTCGTGGCCGTGCACGTGGGGGAATTGATTGGAGCTTGAGGCCAATTGAAAGCCTGGAGGGGGGAGGATGAGATCTGTGAGCAGCAGATCAATGGGCCCTTCGTGCTGCGTGCAGATTTTGAGGGCCTCTGGACTGCCGTCGGCATCAAGGACCGAAAATCCTGCCTGCTGAAGGATTGTCTTGCACAGCTTCGTGATGGTCAGCTCGTCATCGACCACCAGGATGGTCGGGGGCACGGATCGAGACACGATGTGCTGCTGTTCTGACATAGTGTGGTTACCTTATCGACAGCATAGTACCGGACAGAGTCCATGGCGAGATAATCCACGTTTCTGGCAGCATGGATAGGGAGAGGGTCAGGCTGGATTTCTGTTGGATGACGGCGTCCAGCCTCCTCCCAGCGCTTTGAAGAGGCTGACCATATCCGTCAAGCGGGTGCGTTCGGTGAGGACCAGTTGGGTCTCTGCTGCCAGTTCTGTTCGCTGTGCATCCAGCACATCCAAGTAATTCACCAGGCCCGTGCGGTATCGGATGTCAGCTAATCGCACGGCTTCCTGCGCGGCAGAAAGTTGCTCACGTTGTCGTGCGAGCTGTTCCGCCCTCGCGCGCAGTGAAGTCAGTACATCTGCGACTTCCCGAAATGCCAGTAAAATAGTCTGCTGGTAACTCTCCAGCATCTGCACATAGCGCGATTCCGCCGAATCCAACCGAGCGAGGTTGGTCCCTCCTTGGAAGATCGGCAGGATGATCGACGGACCGATGCTGTAACTTGAGCTGTTGCCGGTGAACCAGTTGGAGAACTCGGCGCTCTGCAAGCCGCCTTGGCCGGTGATGGAGAGAGTCGGAAAGAAATAGGCGCGAGCCTGGCCGATACGGGCATTGGAGGCTATGAGCGTGGCTTCTGCTTGGAGAATATCCGGGCGCCGTTCCAAAAGCTGAGAGGGGAGCCCGACAGGAATGTTCGGCTGAATCACGACGGTTCGGAGGGGTTTGCTCTGAAGATCAAGCGATCCAGGTGACATCCCGGTCAGCACCTCCAGTCGATGCGTTTCCAAGGCCCGAGTTCTGGCCAGGTCAGGAATGAGGCCCGCCGCTTCAGCAACCAACACTTCAGTGCGTTTCACGTCCAGATCGGAGGCCAAGCCGACCGAGGCACGTTTCTGGATAATGTCGAGGTATTCTTGCCGGACGTCCAGGGTTCGCTTGGCAATGTCCAGTTGCTCGTCGAGTTCCCTGATCCGGAAGTAGGACTGCCCCACGTCGCTGACCAGCGTCAGTGCTACGGCACGGGCATCCTGTTCGATTGCCTGAGCGTCGGCCACTGCCGCTTCACGTCCGCGTCGAATACGGCCCCAGAAGTCCATTTCCCACCGGAGATCCAGGGCACTGTTCCAGAGATCGAACGTTGTTCCAGGAGTGGCAAATACTTTTGGCCCCGATTGTTGTCCGGTTGCCAGCCCCAATCCAGCCAAGGTGTTCTTGGACACGGCGATGTTGCTGTAACTGCTGGAGAGATTCATTTGGGGGTAGAGGCCTGCGGTAGCCGACATGACGGAAGCGCGCCCTTCGAGGACCCGGGCGAGCGCCCGTTTTACATCATGGTTTTGCTGGAGGGCTTGTTCAATCAGACCGCTGAGTTCCTCATTCTGAAAGGCCTTCCACCACTCAGCCTCCGGCTGGTGAGCAGAAGCAATCGAGGTGTCGGTCGTGTTGGTCATACGTGACCAGCCGTCAGGCACTTCCACCATCGGGCGTTGGTAGTCCTTGCCTTGCACGCAGGAAGAGAGAATCAGACCTACCAGCATCATCGCGAGCTTGTTGGCAGTGGTGCTCATGGCGCCTTGTTCTGTGGTGGGGGAACCGATGAGGGTTGTGCGCCTTCGGGGTTGTTCGAGGCTCGCCGCTCGATGAAGACGTCGACCTGTTGCCCAGCATAGACGGGGAATGGCGGGCGATCGAACCGGTAGATGATCTGGAGGACCCGTGTATCGACTCGTTCAGTGTTTTCTCCCGTCAGCGACTTCTTGGGAACCACATAGGGCTCAATGCGGACGAAAGTTAGCGGAATCTTCGTGCCGGCCATGGACTTGAGGGAGGCCACTCCTGATGCGTGTGGAACGACCAGCGGTGCATTCACCTCGTCGACGTCGGCCCGGACTTGCAGTTGCTGGGTCTCTCCGAGCAGCATGAGCGGCTCGCTCGATCCTGGGGTGGCGTATTCTCCCGCTCGAACATTGACCTGCAAAATCGTTCCATTGCGCGGAGCGCGGACGGTTAGGCGGTCAAGTAGGATCGTGATCTCTTCTCGCTGGGCAATGGCCTGTTTCAGATTCGCGTCGAAGCGTTGCAAGCCGCGTTTTGCCATTTCCAGCGCGTACCAGGTGCGTTTGAGATCGTCCTCGCTGACGGCTCGTTGATCGTGCACTGACTTGAGTCGCCGCAATTGCGTGTCGAGATCTCCGATCCGGTACTTTTGCTCGTCGATCTGGGCTTGCAGCGGAGGAATTGCCGCCTCGCGGGTCAGCAGTTGGGCGCGCAGATCCCGATCGTCGAGTTGAAAAATCGGTGCCTGCTCCATGACCTGTTCGCCGACTGCCACGAACACTTTGGTAATCAAGCCGGCGACCGGGGGGGCAATGCGGACGTTCTCATTCATGGCTTCGATAATGCCGGACGCCGCGACGGTCTGTTCGTACGGTGACCGCGGGGGCTCTGAGATCGGCGTCGGCATGGGCTCTGTCTTGTTGGCTCCGATGAGAATCCAGGCGGCAAACCCCACGCCGGCAAGGGCCAGCCAGACGCTCAATCGTTTCATGATGATCATGCCGTTCCCTCTCGTGCGATCGGTTCGATGCTGACAATCCGTCCATCGGTGAGTCTGGCCAGGCGGTCGCCGAAGTGAAAGATGCGGCTGTCGTGCGTCACGACGATGACACAACGGTCCGGCGACCGCCCGACTTCGCGCAAGAGTTCCATGATCTTTTCTCCGTTCGGGCCGTCTAACGCCGCGGTCGGTTCGTCGCAGATAAGCAGGCGCGGTTCGTTGACCAGGGCTCTGGCGATGGCCACCCTCTGTTGCTGTCCGACGGACAAGTTCTTAGGCAGGAACTCCGCCCGGTCACTGAGGCCGACGCGGTCGAGCATGGCTCGTGCTCGTCGCAAGGATTCGGGCAGTCCGATCTTCTGGATCAAGAGCGGCACCGCCACGTTTTCGGCCGCAGTCAATGCGGGCAGTAGATTGAACTGCTGATAGATAAAGCCCATCGTTTGGCCACGGAATGTCGTGCGTTTACCTACCGGCAGCTCGCCGAGCGGCACGCCCAGCACGTCGATGTCACCGTCATCGATGTCGAGGATGCCGGCGATGGCGGACAAGAGCGTGGTTTTCCCGCCGCCTGATTCGCCCACGAGCAACAGCATCTCGCCCAAATAGATGTCGAGATCGATACCTCTGAGCACCATGACCTTTGTGTCGCCGGTACCGAACGATTTGACAATGCCGCGTGCGCGGACTGCCGCTGGTTGTGCTTGGCTGTCCATCATGCTCACCGAAAGACAATCGCCGGTTCCAGCCGGGCGAGTTTGATAATGCTGATCAACGCCGAAAATGTACAGATGGCCAGAAGAGCCACCAGTACGAGGAGCAGTAACTGCCAGGTTTCGATGAAGGGGAGCCCGCCGCTCTGTGCGGTCAAAAATCCAAATACCGTTGCGAGTCCGATACCGACGCCGTAGCCGGTCAGACCTACGGTGAAAGCTTGTAAGAGGATCATCCGCGCTAACGTAAATGTTGATGTGCCCATGGCCTTGAGCGCGCCGAACTGTCGAAGGTTTTCGACCGTGAACAAGTAAAAGGTTTGTCCGGCAATGGCCATTCCGACGATAAACCCCAAGAGAATGGTGGTGCCGAAGTTGATGCCGATGCCGGTGTTCTTGAGTACCCACCAGATGGTCTTCCATTCGAACTCTTCGGCCGTGAACGCGCCCAGGCCGGTTTGTTCGCGGATGCGCCTGGTCACTTCTTCGACGGGGACTCCGTCTTTGGGTTTGGCCAGGACATAGGAAAGGGTCCGGCGCTCGCGCGGCACATAACGGATGGCGCGTTCATAGGTTGTGTAGACCACGGGAATGTTCGTGAAGCTCTTTTGCGTCTTGGCAATTGCGACGACGCGGGCGAGCTTGTCATTTAACTCGAAGATCGTGCCGACCTTAATGACGTTGGGGCCCCCCATCCTCTCGACCGCCCACTGATCTAACGCGACGGCGTCCGGCTGTAAAATGTCTTCGAACCGGCCTTCGAGGACGTCGGCGGGACGTCCGATGAGGGTCGAAGATTCAAGCCCGGTCAATGTGATCTGATGGTATTCCCCGTTTGAGAGACGAGCCCGCAGGAGACCTTTATAGAGGGGCACGGCCCATTCCACACCAGGGACGCTACGGACGCGATCGACGGCGGTGCCGGCGATCGGTTTGACCTCATCGACTTGTGCAATGCCTGGATCCGTGACCCAAATCGGCACGTTGAGATTACTGATGCTGGACTGGGACCAGATCATGAGGCCCCAGAAAATAGAACCCTGCTGGACGATCAGCATTACGGCGAAGGTCAAGCCGCACAGCAGCATGAGGTACTTGGCGCGATCGCCGAAGAGCATTTTGAGCGCCACGTAGTTCATTCCGCCGCCTCGGGTTCCGGATGATCGGGAGGGAAGGCCACGACTTGTGGCGGATGGGGCAGCGGAACTTGGTCGTGCCGATGAAAGAAGTAGGTGCAGAGTCGGGCGATGGGGCACCCATGGTTGAGCGCCATCGTCCAGAATCTCCGCACATGGTCGCCGTTCGCCAGTTGCTCTTCATCCATGAGCCGGAAGGGGCCAGGAAAGGATTTCGAGAAGGTAATGCCTCTAGCGGCGAGATGCTCAACCAGGCCTTCGGTGAGGAATTCCAGTACATCGCCACACCAGGAAAACTGTTTTCCGTCTTTCGTCTGCTCGCCGGATGGAAGCAACTCGGCTTGTCGTTCAGCGAAGTAGCCTTCAATGGTATGGCTCAGATATTCAGGAGTGAGAGGCGTGCGATGATCCATGGCGGAGACAGAGAGCAGGGACGGTGCCATTCAGGAGAACCGTGCGGTCATTGGGGCGCAAGTGGCTGAGGCAAGAGCGAAAAGTGATGAAAGCAAGCAGATTGAGACTCGGGTGGCAGGTCATTTGATCTGCCGATATGTTGGCAAGAGGAGAAGAGGGTTGCCGATATATGGGCAGATTATTTAGAAAGAAGGGATGGGCGACGAATGCCGAGTTTCTTCATACGATGTTGCAGGGTCGAGCGTTTCATCCCAAGACGGGCAGCTGCTCCATGCGTACCAGCCAGGACCCAATTGGTCTGGTTGAGTGTCTCCATGATATGGGTACGTTCGGCATCGGCCAGTGTGCGTGGCGAGGTGCCTGCTCGGTCATCCTGAGCGGGCTGATCTAGATCCTCAATGGTCAGAACCGGTCCTTGGCAGACGATGACGGCACGTTCAATCACGTGCTCAAGTTCACGCACATTGCCGGGCCAGTCATACGATGCGAGCGCCTTCAGTGTGTTGCTGCCGATGCGCGTGACAGTCTTGCGATGCCGTTCGCTATATTTTTTCACAAAGTGCCGTGCGAGCATGGGGATATCGTCGCGACGTTCTCGGAGGGGGGGGATCCGAATCGGGAACACGTTCAGCCGATAAAAGAGATCCGATCGAAAAAGGCCCTTCTTGACGGCCTGCTCCACATCGACGTTGGTCGCCGCGAGCACGCGCAGGTTCAGCGTGATCGTCTGGGTGCCGCCGACTCGCTGTAGCTCCTGCGTTTCGAGCACTCGCAGAAACTTCGCCTGAAGATCAAGCGGCAGGTCACCGATTTCATCCAGGAAAATGGTGCCTCCATTCGCAAGTTCGAAGCGGCCCATTTTTCGCGCCGTGGCATTTGTGAAAGCACCCTTCTCATAGCCAAAGAGTTCGGACTCGATCAATGTCGGCGGTAGTGCGGCGCAGTTCACCGTGATTAACGGTTTCTCTTTCCGTGGAGAGAGGTGATGAATAGCCTGAGCGACCAGTTCCTTCCCCGTGCCCGTTTCCCCTGTGATGAGCACCGTTGAATCGGTCGGTGCGACCTTCTCGATAGCCTTTAGCGTTTTCTGTAACGCAGGGCTTTCACCGACCAGGGTTTTGAAGTCGACCGAGGCCTTCATCTCATCGCGTAGGTAAACGTTTTCCTGCTCGAGTTGCTCTTTCAGCGATCGGATTTCCTCATACGCCGTGAAGTTTGTGATGGCCTGCGACAGGTGGAATCCAATCTGCTCGGCAAACGCAAGGTCCCGCTCAGAAAATGCATTGCGCCGTTTGCAGCCGATCGCCAAGAATCCATAGGGCGCCCCCTGCACGGTCAAGGGGCAGAGTATGTATGAGAGGATGCCGACGGATTCGATGTAGGTACGTTCCGGGAACCGTTCGTGGTTGTGCCCGGTGATGAGGAGTGGTTTCCCGGTGGCTATCATTTCGGCCGGGGCCATTCGTTCGAAGGGAAACTGCTGGAGCTGCGCGAGATCAATCTCGATGCCTTCGCGATAGACGAAGTCGAACCATGGCCCCTGCGGCGACTGGACGAATCGCACCAGCCCGGTCATGTCTTGTCTCACGACGCGGTGCAGCATGTCTCGTACGACCGGCATGAGTTGATCGATCGTCATCGTACCGACGACAACCTGGCTGTTGATCGCCATGAGCGCGTCACGTTCTTCCGATGCGAGGACACTTTGAAGGACTTGGCCCAATTGAATGCCGAGCTGTTCGAGGAACAGTCGATCGTCTTCGGCAAACGCGTTGGCTCTACCGATGGCGATGGCGACCATGATCGCGATTGTACGAGGGGGCCGAATCCCCGTTGGAGGCGTCACGGTCAATGGGGCGATGAGGACAGAAGCGGTCTGGATCATCGCAGTTTTCAGGACGACAGCTTCAGCCCAGGAAGAAGCAGCTAGGTTGTTTTCCAGGATTGCTTGGCCGCGCTGGACCACGACTTCTTTTATCGTCCCCTCTGCAGGCAGTTGCCCGATGAGATAGCAGGGAGATTCAGGATTGGTCAGCAGGTCTGATACGGGAGCGAACGCTTTAGCCGTTTCGCTGTACAGATAAAAACCTACAAGGTCGCATTTCAATGTCTGGACTAGCTCCTGACTCAATATGCGCTCGAATTCGTGCAGCCCTTTGCAGGCGATCAGTGCCCTGATGATTCGCAGAGAGGCGGTCTGTGACGAAGATGTGCCCATATGTGGGCACTGTAACATGGTAAGGGAATGCAAGGAAAGGCAATGGGAGATTCGAACAGTTACTCGTGAGCTGATCGGGACTTGAGTGCGTCCAGCCGTTTCTTCTCCAGACTCACATGCAGCGATTTCTCCTGGGTGACAAGGACGGCTCCTGGCGCCTGCCCCTTCGCCTTTTTGACCCACTTGCGTCTGGTGTAGATGATCTCGCCTTTCCCGCTCTTTTTGAGATCGCTGTATAGCAAGGCCAACGTTGCCGCATCGCGTAGGGTTTCCGGGAGCACGTCGGCTCCTTTTTCGAGGCGCACTACGACGTGTGAGCCAGGCGTGCCGCGGACATGCAGCCAGAGGTCATCGCTCTTAGCGAGGCCGAACGTCAGCTCGTCGTTCTCGCGCGCGTTTCTTCCGACATAAATCGCCAAACCGTCCGATGAGGTGAAGCGACGGAACGGACCTGGGCGTTGTTCCTGATGGCCCTTTCCCCCGCTTGTCCGCGAGAGGGTCCGTGCGCGTACTATGAAATGGGGTTTGTCGGGAGGCTGCCAGGTTCCTTGTTCAATAGCAGTCATTTCTTGGTGCAGAGTCTCCAACTCCTTCTGCCCTTCCTCGATGCGTGGGTGCAGCTCCCGCTCTGCAGTCAGATGCTTTCGATGCTTGCGAAAGTAGTCGTCCATATTGCCCTGGGGAGTTTTGGCCTGGTCCAGCGGGATCGTCAGGTTGGGAAGCTTCTCATCGAAATAATCCACCACGGCTACGTCGGTCTGGCCTTTGCGGATGGTCGCGAGGTTCGCCTTGATGAGTTCGCCATAGCGGGCGTAGTCTTTGTACTTCTCTGCCTTTGCGAGATCTTCGTGCCATGCTTCAATGCGGTGGCGGAGCTTCTTGATGGATTTTCTGAGTATTCCTGCCCGGGCGTTCTGCACGGTCTCAATGACTGAAACGGCTTCTGCCTTGTGGTAATGGGCTTCGATGGCAGCCGACAGGGGAAATGGTGATTCTGGGATGTCCTGGATGAATCGCGCGTGGTCGGAGGTCCCGCGCTCTCGTGGCTGGTGAGCGGGAGGAACATACAGCTGTCCCGCAAGATTCTTTACCCCGTTCAGGTCTCGTCGAATACGGCCTGTCTCATCGAGCACGAGGAGATTCGATGTCTTCCCTGTCAGCTCGGCGACCAATCTGCAGGGACCTTCCTTGGCAGTCAGTNCAAGCTNGACGATCCGGTCTCCTTGAATCTGTTCGACCTGATCGATTCGTGCCCCTTGCAGATGGGCGCGGAGAAATTGACAGAAGGGCGGAGGTGTCGGTGGATTCTGAAAGGCTTCCGTGGTGAAGTGGAGGCGGGCGGTTTCGGGGTGGCACGAGATGAGGAGTCGGTGCGTCCGTCCCGGCGCACGAATCTCCAGCACCAGCATACGATCCGTCGGCTGGTAAATTTTTTGAATCCAGCCTCCGGCCAAGGCCGGAGCACATTCACCCAGCACCATCGCAATTTCTGTCGCGGTCAGTGCCACGATTCGCCTCCGATCGGCCGCCCTGTTCGATGAGGGCTGCGGAGAGTTAGAAGGAGTGAGTGAATTTCCTCACTCAGGCATCGGCTCGTGAGCCGGGCCATTTTTGCCGCATGGGACCAAATGTGTCACACGAAGAAGCGGTCTAGACCGGATGCTATTCGGTCGCACTCTACGATTCACCGCTAAAACACGCAAGCAGTCGCAACAACACCCGTGGCATTGCGATTGCTATCATCAGACAGGTAAACGGCTGGTCTTACGTCGGCTAAGCTTAGAAGGGTACGGAAAAACTATTGAGACACGATGGAAATTCAATGGCTCGCGCGTTTGGGACAAGGGGAGGATGCCTGGCAGGATGCTCAAAAAGTTTGTCCAGCAAGGCCGCAGCGAGCGAAGAGGCGAGGCGTACGCTTCGGTAGGTTGAGCCACTGAGCGAAGCGAGAACGTCGCTGGCGGGCTTTTTCAGAGTCCTGCTAGAAGGGGCGTGGGCTTCAGCGTTACCTAGAGGAGGATCCCATGGAGTGCACCAGATGTGACGGTCTCATGATCGCCGATAACCTGATAGACATACAGGAGAGCAGTGTTCCGATGTGGATGAAAGGATGGCGATGTGTGTCCTGCGGGAACATTGTCGATCCACTCATCCTGCGACATCGGATCATCCAACAGGCGGGAGCCACGCGGTTACTCGGAACAGAAGCGGCCAGGCCGCGGCTCCGTCACGCGCTCAAAGCGACGGCCTAACTCAGGGCTTGCTGTCGGTTGGCCAGGCGATGTCAACGAGCACCGACCGCTTGCCGCGCAAGATCTGTTCAATAGGGTTTCAGTTCTGCCCCCTAGCTTTCTGATGGCCCACGCGTCCTGCTCCATCGGCGTTCAATCTTGATCATCGAACTGTATGGGTTAAGCTACTGTTCAGCGGGACTGGCGAGGCCTAAATCCGCTGCCCTGTCGATAATAGTAAATAACTCGACAGGTTGGAGGTGGTGTGTGAGGCTCGCTCTAGTAAGGCACTTCTCTTGCTGAAACATCTCTTTATGAAACACGACTCTCTGATAGAAACCTCCGATCTCGCGGCGGCCCGAGCCGGTAGCCGGCGGAATTGGGTGCGCGTCATGACTCTCAGTCTGGTTGTGACCGGCTCCCTTCTGCTGCAGGGTTGCCTCGCAGGAGCCTGGGTGGCACTGGTGTCGGTGGATTCAATGAGGAGCAGCAACGTGACCTTTGGTCCGTTCGAGCAATCATGGGTGGCACCGCAGGACCAATCCAGCGATGCTGTCCACAATTCGAAGATGACGAGCGTGGCAGTCCTTCCGGTTGAGGGCGATCCGGAGATGGGTGCGCGGCTTGCCACCTTGTTGCAGCAGGAAACTGCGTTGCGTGTCAAAGTGCCGACGAGCATCGCGGCCGGAGTCACCGCAGCCGATCCGCGTTCGGCACAAGCCGATGATGTAGATCGCAGTACTCTAGCCAAAGAAGTCACGCGGGACTTGGGTGTCGATACTGTTCTCATCAGTCGCGTTGCCGCCGGTTCGCCCTCGCACCCGAGCGACTGGGGGCGGAAAGCAGAGGGCTCACGTCGCCTCTATCTATACCTGCTAACTCACGACGGCCATCTGCTCTGGAAGGATGAACTGCCCTTCACTCTGGAAAAAGGCTCCACATCGCCGCAGGAAGCATCCGTGCAGACCGATCTCAGCGATCACGTGATGCAGCATGTCAAAGAACTGCGCCTTGATGAACTTGGTTACCTACCGAAGAAAACCTTGTACAGGATCCCGAAAAAAGTAGGCACTCTCACCCGCTAGCCCTTCTTGCAGCGCTTCCCTTCCTCCGGTACAGTCTGACTCCTTCATCCATCTCGGAGCCTCTGTTCTCCATGACGTTGCTCGATGTGCCATTGCTGGCTCGTCTTCAGGAAGAATTTCGCCTGTCGATGAAACGACTCCTGGGCGATCTCTGCCTGGATTTGGAAAGCCAATATGCAGACGTCGTAGAATCGTTGGCCTTGCCTGTGGCCTACTTCCGGTTCCTTGGGCAAGCGCTCGAGCGGGATGCGTACGCTCATTGGAAAGTCGTCGGCTGGATCGAAGCGCTGAACGACCTGGTCTATTTCATCGACCTGCTGCAGCAGATCCGGGCGGAGCAGAAGCCTCGTGAGTTCGCGGCGCAGTTGTTTGCCGAGTGCGAAGAGAAGTTCTTCGAAAACAGTTATCTGGACGATCTGTTTCCACGCGGGGTTTCACAGGCCTCGGGACTTGAGCGGCGACTGAATGAACTCTGTACGCGTCTTACTCAGGAGCTGACACAGGAATCCCTCTGCCTCGTTCCGGGGCTTCCGATGCGATGGTGCGCCTCTCGCAAGCTTTCGTCCTGGACTGTAGTGGCATATTTCGGTGGCAACGTCGAACGGGCCGAGATGTTGGGAACGATGGCCGTTGGGATGGAAGGCGCTATCTACGAGGCTCCTCCCTCGGTGAAGAGAGCCCTCAAACAATCGTCCGGCCAGGCAACCATTCTAGTCCGGCCGCAAAAGCTGTCCCTGAAGATCGGACGAACCGTGACGCCTCTGTGCACGATGAGAGGTCATCGGTTGGAGTGGTGCTGGACGCATCGGCAGCCAGTCGTGGCAATGGAGACTCGCGCTGGGGCCGTCACAGTCGGACCGACGCTCGTCTACGGGAAGGATCGCCAGCCTCGTACGGTGGCCTCCACCTCAGCCGACCAAGTCGCACGAATCGGGCGAGCCTGGACCATCATACAAGAGGCCTGGCCGGAAGGACAGGAGGTGCTTGCGCTCTTGACCGCTCGGATTATTCCGCTCAAGGCTAAGGGCGTTGTCAGCTTCAGTTACCGTCACCGGCCGGGGCTCTCCTTTATCAACTGTTTCGACCGGGATAATCTCGATCTGATCGACGACCTGATGCATGAGAATAGCCATCACCATCTAAATCTTTTATTGCGCAAACAGATTCTCTATCACGGGGATCGTAATCAGCAGATCTTTTATTCCCCCTGGCGCCGCAGCCTGCGTCCACTCAGAGGCATTCTCCATGCGGCCTTTACGTTTACGATGGGAGCGATGCTCTTCGAGCGACTCTCGACGTGGGCCTCCGGGCCTGGTGGATCGGCTCGATGGACACAAGCAGGGCTGACCCAGCGCGATCTGCAGCGAGCCCGGTTCCGCTGTCTGGAAGAAGTGGAATCCGTCCGCTATTCGATCCAGGACTTGGAGTACGCCAGCTGGCATCTCAAGTGGCTCACCGGCTCAGGCCAACGGCTGGTCAAGCAGTTGGCAGAAGCGATCGAGCAGGTTGAGCACAGCATCGCACCCCAAAGAAAAGCAGTCCTCGCCTCCAAATTCGGCCCAGCCCTCCGACGTCATGTGAAAGAACTCCATCAAGCCCGCATGACCTATGGGCCAGTCCGACTGGGGAAGGTCTAGCAGGATGCTGAAAAAGTCCGCCAGCGGCGTTCTCAGTCCTGTGTCTCCTTGCGACGTACCCTCCGGGTACGCCTCAGTCGCCCCACTCCCTGCGGCCTTGCTGGACGGCCTTTTTGAGCATCCCGCGAAAGCAGTTCTCTACTGTGCCACCCGCGTGGGCTAGTGAGATTTTCGTGCATCGCAATAGCTTTCCTGTGCTATGGAAGTCGCGCAGGTTGTGTCTGACAGGAAACTCGGCTATTCTTAGAGCCATGTTCGGAGGCAGTAGTCTTGAGTAAATTGAGGCAGACCAAAGAAGGGTTATTGATTCCCTCTTCCCTGTTGAAAGGGTTGACGGGATTCGTTTCTGTCCAACGGCAGGGCAATGTGCTGCTCATCGAGTCTGAACGGCGACGGACGGCTCGACGCCGTGCGGCCCGCATGGTTCAGCGTCTGCGGCAAGCCGCTATCGAGCGACATTGAGGGCAACTATGGCACTTCGCAGCAAACAGCAAAAACCGCCTGTCAAACGAACTTTGGCCGTCCAGCGGGTGAGTCTGCAAAAGCGGGTGGCTCGTCAGAAGAAAGCCCTTTTATCCCTCGCCGGTATCGGGGCCAGTGGGTTTACTGATATCAGCGTTGAGCATGACACCTACTTGCACGAGAAACCTTGAGCCTGCCTGCCCATTCTCTCCGTACGTCTGTCTTCGTTGATACCTCGGCATTCTTTGCTCTTGCGGATCAGACCGATCGCTTACATCATCATGCCCTGCAGTACGTGCAATCCACGGATCGACTTCTCGTCACCAGCAATGCGGTCGTTCACGAAACCATCACCCTCCTTCGCATGCGACTCGGGTACGAGCCTGCCTTGCAATTCGGGCTCCGTTTGCTGGGTGAGACCACGACGCCGATCGTTCGGATCACTCCAGCTGATGAAGAAAGGGCTTGGGCCATCTTCCGTCAGTATCCGGACAAGCGATTCAGTTTTACGGATTGCACCAGCTTCGCGATCATGAAGCGGCTCGGCATCGGAACCGCGTTTGCGTTCGACGAAGACTTTCGTCAATTCGGCAAGTGGGTCGTGCATCCCCTCGGCGAAATCCGTTAGCAGCATCAATCTCTCCGCCGCCACGTGAAAGAACTTCAGTAAACCCGCTAGACCTACGGGCCAGTGCGACTTAGCAAATCGTGATTTTGTAATGGGAGAGATTCACGAGAGGCGGCGGTAGAGCTCGGCGTTCTTCTCCATCACACGCTTGGCAGCGGCATGGAACGCGTCATCAGGCTGGCCAATGAAGTCGTGGATGCCGAGGCGCACCATCTGCTCGACGGTCAGGCCCTCGCGCTTGCCCAGCGCTTCCAGCCGCCGCATTTCTTCATCTGAGAGGGATATCGTGAGCGTTGCCATGATCGGCTCCTTCGCTTAGGATGCTGCGTCTTGTCATGGGCTCAGTATAGGGGAAAGGACTCGTGAGGGCAAACCCTTGAGACTAACCCGCTGCCATGTCGAAGAACTTTGCAACACCCGCCAGACCTACGGGCCAGTGAGGCTGGGCAAAGCTTGACGGATGTAGAAAAGAACAATTCCAATCATCCTTTCTGTCCCGCCCAGTGCTCTCTTAACTAATCACTTCAATCTTAATTATCTGATGATGCTGAATGAGATGACCATTGCCGTCAAAGCAGGTGTTGCAGCCAGGAAACAGATCTCTGTTCCGTGTGATGCAATAGAGATAATGAAGGGCTATTGGGACTGAGTCAGGTCTCGGAGTGTTGTCGTTGAACTTGACGATACAGGCATAGCTTTGCTGCTGGAAGGCCGGTAGGAGATCGCGTCCGTGTCGCTCGTGGAAGCAAAGACTGATATCTTCAACAATCTCGGGTGTATTGAGGTAGTCCACGCTTTCAAACCTCTCTGGATTGACCAACACATCCCTAACGAGAACAGCATGAGGCCCCCAGTGGATGATATCCCGTGTTTTCATTCGATATAGGTTAGCGGAATGACTGGAGTGAGTTGTTTCCACGGCTCTGCGGAACGTTTTCCATTCCTGTTGGTTAACATAATGACCCGCGATGCTAAAAAGGTCGATCCATATCTGGTCAATTTGCTTGCTCAGAGGACGGATGCCATTGGAGCGAAAGCTCTCGGGATTAATGACACGAGTTCCGTGGAACCATGAAATGTTTTCTGGGATTCTTGCATGCGCAGCAACATTGAAAACTTCTTCAAGCAGAATTACCCCGGGCTTGCGGTCGTCCGATTGGTGTTCGACGCAGAACTGGTCTAGGTTAAAGTGCGACAGTGCCTCAAGCAGGTGGGTGCTGGAGATATCTAGGATTTGTCCGAGCGATAACTGAGTGGATTGATGCGAGCTACAATCTAGAATCATGGGGAGGAAAATAATTGAGGAATTGGTTTTAACTCAGGCTGCTCAAAAAGGCCATCCAGCAAGGCCGCAGGGAGTGGGGCGACTGAAGCGTACCCGGAGGGTACGTCGCAAGGAGACACAGGACTGAGAACGATGCTGGGGGCATTTTTCAGCAGCCGTCAAGGCTCAACGGTTACGTCTACATACGCCGGCACTGAATCCGCCCCCTTCTTATCCGTCACCCTCAGCTTAAACCGGTAGGTCCGTTTCTCCGACAGGGTCGGCGCGAGAAACGACGGTTCGGCGTTATCCACGTCCAGCAGCGCGATCTTGCTGCCTCGTACCTGACTCCACGCATAGTACAGTGCTTCGCCTTCCGCATCCCGGCTCTTCAACCCGCTCAGCTTCACTTTCGACCCAGCCTTCGCAATCTTGTCCGTTCCGGCGTCGGCCACTGGCGGTTCGTTGGGCTCGTCGTTCACGGTCACCCCGACATCGAGTGAGGCTTGCTTGCCGCGGTTCGTGACCGTGAGGACGGTCTTACCGTTGCCGACGATCTGCAACAGTCCGCCGGGCAGCACTTGGATGACCTTATGGTTCGAAGATTCGTAACTCGTGCCGGAGGCGGGGGAACTGATGCGTCGAGTGACGCCGTCGGCGAACTCGCCAACGACAGGCAGCTCGAAAATCTTGCCCATTGAATCGACGTGGCCGAATGCAGAAGATTGTCCTGTTCGTCCGAGCTGCAGGGGTTTATCGGTTTCGAACTCAATGGTCGCGAGAGCGGCGTCTGGTTCTACGTTCACCAGGATTTCATCGAAGACGGATCTCGTCCCCAATCGTCCACGTGAGATTTCTGCCACGGCCAGCAAGCGCATGGGCCCGATGCCGTCTTTCGGGACCAGCAACGGGCCGCCGAAGGCCGGATTATGGTCGGACAATCCGATCAGGGCTACCGGCGCAACGATGGACCCCGTGGCTGTGGCATCTTCCTGTTCAACCAGCGTGTTTTCCTGTTCGCCATACCAATAGTAGCGGACCTGGACGATGCCGGAATCTTTGCCGAGGTCCACACGGGCTGTGACGGTTGTGCCTGATTCCAGCTTCGCCCCTTCCGCCGGATCGATAATCTTGAATGCGAGCGCCTGCTGCGCCGGAAGCACAAGGCACGAAAGGCAAAAGATAAAAGTACAAAGGTAAAAACTTAATCCCAACTTATTCCTTTTACCTTGTACCTTTTTACTTCGCACAGTCACCTCTTCAGGTGGAAGGGGACATCGGTGAGGATGACACGCTCTTTGAACAGCAGCGCCGTCTTGAGGAGCAGCGCGCGTTGGTTGTGCAGGATGTTCTGCCACCAGCGAGCCGGGAGAATCTCTGGAATCACGACGGTGACCCAGGTGTCCGGCTCCTTTTCCAAGAGATCCTCGACGTAGTCGAGGAAGGAACCCAGGATGGATCGATAAGGCGAGGATAAGACGACGAGGTTGACGCCGCATCCCCACTGGGCCCACTGTATTTCGAGTCGGGCCGTGTTTTCCGGGTCTACGTCGACTAACACCGCCCGAATTTCTCCTGGTCGGCTTCGGGCAAAGTCGAGCGCGCGGATGATGGCACGGTTCACGCCGCTGATCGGAATGATGACGATATTGCGGCGAGGCATCGGAGGGCGGCTTCCTCGTCGGTCGAGTGCGATCTGATCAGAGACGGCCTTATAGTGCGCGTGAATGCCTCGGAACATCATGATCAGGATTGGGATCAGCACGATGACGATCCAGGCACCATGCATAAACTTGGTGCTGGCGATGATCGCAGTTGCAATGGCGGTGGCGACCGCGCCGATGCCATTAATGAGAATTTTCTTCCGCCAATGAGGTCCGCGCTTACCCAGCCAGCGACGGACCATGCCGGTCTGCGAGAGGGTGAATGAGAGAAACACGCCAACGGCATAGAGCGGAATCAGTGCGTGGGTGTCACCGCCGAATATAACAATGAGGACGCACGAGAAGATTCCCAGGATGATAATGCCGTTGGAGAATACCAGGCGGTCGCCCATGAGCTCCATCTGGTGGGGCATGTAGCCGTCGCGAGCCAACAACGATGCGAGGCGTGGAAATCCGGCGAAGGCGCTGTTCGCCGCGAGGACCAAGATCAACATTGTGGAAGCTTGTATCAAATAGTAGAGGACTCCTTCGCCGAAGATGGCGTGTGCAACCTGCGAGACAACGGTTTCATCGTCTTTCGGCAAGACGCCCAAGTGATACGCCATCGTACTGATACCGAGGAAGAGTGTGCCCAGGACGAGCGCCATCGTGATCATCGTGATAACGGCGTTCTTGGGTTCCGGGGGGCGAAACGCCTGCACGCCATTCGAGAGGACTTCCACGCCGGTGAGTGCCGTGCAGCCTGATGAGAAGGCACGGAGCAGGAGAAACACCGACACCGATTCGACTGCGGTTTGAGAGGCCACGCTCTGAGAGACCACGGGGGTGAGTTGTCCAAACAGGAGTTGAAATGTTCCGACGGCCAACATGAGGAGCATGCTCCCAATGAACATGTAGGTCGGGACGGCAAACACTTTTCCCGACTCCCGAACACCGCGCAGGTTGACCAGGAGCACGATCACGATGGCAAACACGCCGAGTACCGTGCGGTACGGAAAGAGAGGGGGAATGGCGGAGGTGATCGCGGCGATGCCGGCTGCCACGCTGACGGCGACGGTGAGGACATAATCGATCATCAACGAGGCCGCGGCGGTCAGTCCCGGCCATTCACCCAGGTTCGCTTTCGACACGATGTAGGCACCGCCGCCGCCCGGATATTCGAAAATGATCTGGGAGTAGGAGCGTGTCAAAATTGCAAGCAGGAGGATGATCACGAGGCTGATCGGAATCGAGAAGTGCGCAAAGGCCAGACTGGCTGGAACGAGGACCAGGAGGATTTCCTCCGTGGCGTAGGCGACCGAAGACAGGGGGTCGGAGGCAAAAACGGCCAGGGCCAGGCGTTTCGATAGCCGTTGGTGGGTGACTTGAGCAGTCTTCAGTGGATTTCCAACTAGCCAACGCTTCAGAAACATAACAGTCAGTATTGCACATAAATGGAGGCGAGCGCATCAAAGAAGGAATCCTCAGACGTCAGACGTCGAATGTCTCACTTGTCTATGCGGCGTGGGACTTCGAATGAGAAGAAACGCGCGTCGTGTCAGCAGTCCAGGGGCTCATGGAGGGGTTGACTACTCCATGTGAATTTCAGTATCGTTCCAATGTTTCAGTATCGATCGACTATATATTGAATATGACTACTCCTTCGTGTCGTGGGGGGTGGGCGTGATCGTGAATCATTTTTCGGTCTGTAATTTTCGTACGGGTTGATGACTGTTTTACATACCAATACCATTTCAAGGAGGCCGGTCCATGTTTAATCACAAGCTACGGGGTTGGGTGACTACCCGCATGCTCAGCGCGATGGCGGTGGTGGCACTGCTCGGGGTCCCGCTCGCAGCCGCTGAGAATTCCACACAGGCGGGGCAGACGTCGTCGCAGCACGTCGCGATGAACCATCAGCTGCCTGGTTGGGCGGAAAAACTCAAAGGTCAGACGATCGTCGAGGATGCGATGGGCGGCAGGGCCGAGCGTTCTGCGATGGTTGAACAGCAGCATCAGAGGATCATGGAGCATATGGCTCAGGATCCCCAGGTGCAGGGTGTCAATACCGGGATGTACAACACCTCCTCCATGATGCATCAGTATGGAGCGGGTGGGCAGGACATGCTCCTGGTGTCCGATCCGCGCGTGGAACCGGTGGCGATGACAAACGGAGGGAAGTGTCCGGCCACGGCCCCGGTGAAGCAGTACAATATATCCACGATCAACGTCGAGATCACGCTCAACCAGTGGCTCGATTTCTATCCCGGCTACATGTACGTGCTGGATGAGAATTTAGATAAGGTACGCGCGGAAGAAACCACGAATAGGGAAGCGCGCGATAAGGAAGGGTTTGATCCAGGCGCTGTGATTCCAGGCGTGCAGGCCCAATGGATCCAGCCCCTCGTGTTCCGCGGAAACCAGGGTGACTGCGTCAAGATTAAGCTCTCAAACAAGCTGGAAGAGGGCGGTGGACCGGTCAGTCTGCATATTCATGGGTCGAGCATGGTGGTAAGCGCCACCGGAGCCCCTGCGACCACGACCAATTCTGACTCGGTCGTCGAAGAAAAGAAGACCGGCGAGTTCGAGTGGTACATCCACCCGACCACCCAGGAAGGTGTCCGTCAATTCCATACCTATGCCCAAGACCGTGAGCTGACGGTGATGGGATTGTTCGGCGCGTTCGTCGTCGAGCCGCGCGGATCGAGCTACCTGGAGCCGCTCGGTGCAGGTGATCTCACGCCGGCCTCCAGTGGTTGGCAGACGATCATCAAGAACGGCACCGGTCCGGACTTCCGTGAATTTGTGCTGATCTATCACGAAGTCGGCGACGAGGCCTTCCGCCCGCTCAATAAGAAGGGCGACTTCCTGCCGCAGCGCGATCCGCTGACCGACGCCTATCGGCCTGGTGGCCGCGCGATCAACTATCGCAGCGAGCCGTTCGGCATCAACAACATGCATGTGCAGCATGAGTATTTCGGGTTCGAAGACGAGTCAATGGGATACAGTTCCTATACGTTCGGCGATCCCTCCCCGACGATCCCCCGCTCCTATATGGGCGATCCGGCCAAGTTCCGGCTCGTGCATGGTGGATCGGAAGTGTTCCATTCGCACCATCCGCATGGGGGGACCATTCGCTGGCCGCGCAGCCCGCGGGCGATCGACGACATGAACCTCTGGGCGACCGCAGTGAACGGTCCGGTGAAGTATCCGGTGATTCGTGCGAAGACGGATCGTGTCGACGTGGAAGTCATCGGACCGTCCGAAGCCCTCGACCTCGAGACGGAGTGCGGTTCCGGTCTCTGTCAGCAGTTGGCCGGCGACTTCCTCTTCCATTGCCACGTGGCGCACCATTATGTGGCAGGCATGTGGGGCTACTGGCGCGTCTACAACACGATCCAGCAGGGAGACTCGCGGAACGACGTGATGCCGGATCTGCGCGAGTTGCCGGATCGCAAGGGTCGGATCAAGACTCCGATTTCGTCGGACAAGTTAATCGGTCAGACCGTCGACTGGTTCGGCAAATCATTCACCATCACCGACAAAGGCAAGAGCAACTGGACCACCAACCCTGCCACCATTACGGTCAAGGATTGGGTAGCGATGCAGATGCCTACGATGGGCAAGCCTGGCCACAAAGATGATGAGAAGGGTCAGCTTTTGTCTTATGACGCGACGGTGTTGGACTGGGCTTGGGACGGCAATCGTGCGATGAGCGAGAAGGAAAGTACGACGGACAATCCCAAGTACAAGTCTACTCATCCTGGCAAGCGGCATCCGATCATGTTTGAGGTCATGACCGGCAAGGTGGCCTGGCCTCACCTGACGCCGCATTTCGGCAAACGAGCGATGTTCTCCCCGAACCACGTGGGCGCGCCCTGGTTGGAGATGATCCGCCGGGATGCGAATGGGAATGAGAGCAACGATCAGGCGAAGCCTGGTGAGAACGGCGTGTGGAGCCTCTGCCCTGAGAATGCGGGACGGAAGGACTACAACGTTCACTTCATCAAGTTGCCGATTAAGATCGCCAAGGCTCAGGGGAAGGAGCCACCGGTGATCGATCCAAACGGATTGATCTATGTGCTCCATGAAGAAGAAGCGGCGATCCGGGCCAACGACGATCTGAAGTATCCGTTGGTCGTTCGCGGCAATATCTACGACTGCGTGGACTGGACCTTGACCAGCGAGTGGGACGACGACGACTATACGAATTTTCAGTCGTCGAAGATCAACACGCACTGGCATTTTCTCCAGTTCGATAACCAAGCGTCCGACGGCGTGATCACCGGTTTCTCCTATGAGCAGTCGGTGCGCCCGTTCACGATGTTGGAGAAAAAGAACAAGAAGGGGCTGCCGGCTCCAATGAACACGGTGCTGACCGCGCCGGCGAAAAAGGGTGCCGCCTCGATCACGGTGAAGAATGCAGGCCAATACCATGTCGGCACGTTGCTTCTCGTCGGTGCCGATAATGTGAAAGGTAACGAAATCTCACGTATCGATGCGATCAAGGGCAACACGATTACCTTGACGAAGGGTCTCAAGAACGATCACCCGGCGAACGATATCGTGACGGTGGAGTTTGTCCGGCAGCGGTTCTGGGTCGATGCCGACGTGGGAACCGTGTTTTGGCACGACCATGCGTTTGGCGCGACCACTTGGCCGCATGGCGGCTTCGGGACCTTCATCGCTGAACCGGTTGGATCGACCTATCATGATCCGAAGACCGGGAAGGCGATCCGGAGCGGTCCGATCGCGGACATTCGCACGGTCGAGCCGGTGGGCTATGGGGTGAACAACAGCTTCCGTGAATTGATGGTGCAAGTGCATGATACCGTGCCGCACACCGTCAACATCGTGACGGCGGGCAATCCGCCAGGGCAGCCGATTGAAGTGGCTCTTGAAGCGGGGAAAACCGTGTCGTTCATGATGCCGGATAAGCTCTATATGACGCCGATGCCGTTCCTGAACGGCGGGACCCATACCACGGGGAGCGGCTTGAACTTCAGGGCCGGTCCGATCGCTCAGCGATTGGCCACCAACCCTGATGTCTCGCAGGCGTTCAATAGCCAGATCCACGGAGATCCCTATACGCCATTGCTGCGTGCCTACACGGGAGATACGATGGTGTTCCGTCTCCTGCATACGCTGATGAACGAGACGATGACCTGGACCATCTCCGGTCACACCTTCCTGAGTGAGCGCTATGCCAGCGATGCGAATCGGAAGAATTCGATGCATGTCGGGATTGCGGAGCGCTACGACCTTGTCGTGCCGCAGGCCGGGGGGCCACGGTTGCAAGCGGGTGACTATATCCACTTCAACGGTCGGTCCTCGAAGTTCTCTGAAGGGGCTTGGGGCCTCATCCGCGTCTATGACAAGGAGCAGACCGATCTGAAGAAGCTCCCTGCCGGCTTCTCGATCAAGGGCGAAATTCCCAAGGCCATGCCGGTCTGTCCGGCTGACGCCCCGGTGAAGAGCTTCAATGTCGTGGCCTTGGATTATCCGGCCATGAAGTTCAACGCCAAGGCGCCGGAGTCCATCGAAGTGGACTTCGAACGGACGATCCAAATCAGCAACCCCGATGCCAAGATCTATGCCTTGGAAGAAGATACCGCGAAGGTGGCGAGTGGTGCGCACCCGATGCCGCTCACGCTTCGTGTGAATGTCGGCGATTGCGTCAAGGTCAATCTGAAGAATAAGATGAAGGAGAGCAAGGCCTCTTTCTCTGCAATTGGTTTGGCTTTCGATCCGAAAGATTCGATGGGCGCCAACATCGGTAACAACCCAGGTGATCAGACGATTGCTCCTGGCGCCGAGCGGATCTATACCTACTACGCGGATCCGTTTAACGGTGAAACTACGTCGTTGGTGTGGGATTGGGGCAACGTGATGACGAATCCGCGCAACGGTTTGTTTGGAGCCGTGGTGGTCGGTCCGAAAGGGTCCAAGTATCGGGATTCGAAGACCGGGGCCGATCTCACCAACAAGAACGCCTGGGCTGCCGACGTGATCATTGATCGCTCGGTGCCGGGTAACGAGATGCGAGCCAATTATCGCGACGTGGCGTTGTTCTTCCAGGACGAAGACAACATCATCGGCACGAGCTTCATGCCGTATGTGCAGAATGTCGCGGGTCTGACCGGTGTCAACTATCGGTCGGAGCCGTATAAGTATCGTGAAGAGCAGGGTTGCTCGCTGGGCAAGATGTTCCAGCCTTGCAAGGCGGACAAGCCAGAGGATCCAACCACTCCGATCATCGAAGCGCATACGGGCGATCCGGTGCGCATCCATGTGATCGGGGCGAGCAATGAGCAGAACGGAATGTTCAGCGTCGAAAAGCATGAGTGGCCGATCGAACCTTTCATGCGCGGCGCTGATGTCATCAGCGTGGTCGAGTTCGCCGGTTCGGAGACCCTCGATGCGTTCCTGCCCTCGGCCGGCGGACCGTACCGTCTGCCGGGCGACTATGTCTATAGCAACCAACGGTTGCCGTATTCCCAGTCCGGGCAGTGGGGCTATGTGCGGGTATTACCGTCCGGCGATACGCGTCTGCTGCCGTTGCACGGGGCTGGTGCTGGGATGAAGAGTGCCTCGGTTGAACAACCGGTGCAGATCATTCCTGTCGCAGCAAAGTAAGCCCACACCTTCTGCTGTTGGCAGGAGGTGTTTGAATTAGGAGAAGGGGGAGGCCGATGGCTTCCCCCTTTTTCTTTGGTACATCCTTTTGGTACGATGCCGGCTGTGATGTCTTTGACAATTTCATGCTGAATTTCGGAGGGCTCATGAAAGTACTGCCGTTCTTCTGTTGTGCGGTCCTGCTACTGGGGGCCTCGGCTGTTTGGGCCTATGAAGAGATTCAGGTGACCGAGGGAGGGACGATCGCCGGGAAGGTGACGATGGTGGGAGCAAAGCCTACGACCAAGGGGTTCAACCTGATCACGTTTCCCGACCCAGTCTATTGCGGGAGGATTTCAACGGGCACGGGCTGGCGCATCCTGAACGAGTTCACCCTCGCGCCGGATGGCGGGTTACAAGATGCCGTGGTGCTGCTGACGGACGCGACCAAAGGGAAGCCGTTTAAGTTCGAGCCGCCGACGATTGAAGCCAGGGATTGCCGGTTTCTTCCGTTTGTCAGCGTGGTCAAGGATCGATCGGAGGTGCATGTTGTGAACATGGATCCGGTGTTTCATGATATTCAAGCCTATGAAACCTCTCATCTCGGTCCCCGGGTGTTGTTTAACACGCCCTTGCCCATGAATCCGCATCACAAACGCAATGTCGGGGCCCACAGCCACGAACATCTGGCAGGTCAGCCGATGCAGGAAGTCATCCGTATGACGAAAGACCGTCGGATTTTTGTCATGCAATGCGGTTTCCATGCCTATATGGAAAGTTGGGGCATGGCCGTCGACAATCCATATTTTGCCATCACGCAGGCCGATGGGACCTTCTCGCTTCCTGATGTGCCTCCAGGGGACTACACCTTGGTGGCGTGGCATCCCGGCGTGGGTGTGATGACGGAAAAGAAAGTGACGGTTCCGGCTAAACAGATGGTTGAAGCCGATTTTGTGTTCGAGTCCCCCAAGGGACGGCGTAGTGCCCAAGTGATCGAGGAGAATCCGCACTTTGGACTGGGAGCACTGGGGAAATCCATCGATATTAAGCCGACCCTGGAACTGCAGAAGCCATGAAGCGTCAAACGTTAAACGTGAAGCGTGAAACGTAAGGCGTAAGGGGTTAGGGGTGAGAATGATAAGACGAAGTAGGATTGGTGTGGCGGTTGCCGCGGCGTTCGTGCTGGCCTGGGCTGTTCCCACACTTGCCTACGATGTGATCGAGGTGCGGCACGGAGGGACGATCGAAGGCACGATCAGGCTGGATGGCGCGGTGCCGGAGCCAAAAGGGTTCAACCTCATCACATTTCCTGATCCAGCCTATTGTGGGCGTATTTCCAATGGGCGCGGTTGGCGACTCCTTCGTGATTTCGTGGTGAGTCAGCAGGGCGGGTTGAAAGATGCCATTGTGTTGTTAGAAGGCGTTGACGCGGGCAAACCATTCGAGCTGTCCGTCCCCCTGATCGAAGCACGGGATTGCCAGTTTGCCCCCTTCATGACCATCGTTCGGAACGGCCATGCGGTGGAAGTCATCAACATGGATCCAGTCATGCATGATATCCAAGGCTACGAGACCTCGATCGAAGCCGGCAGCCGCGTGTTGTTCAATACGCCCTTGGTCATGAATCATCAGCACCACCGGGGCGATATCCATGCGATGCACAACCATGCACCGGGCAAGTCGTTGGTCGGGCCGCTCTATTTGAACAAAGGGCGGCGGACCTTCTATATGCAATGCGGCTTCCACGCCTACATGGAAAGTTGGGCGATGGCCGTCAACAATCCCTACTACGTGCTGACCGATGGAAACGGGGCGTTCATCATCGAAAATATTCCGCCCGGCACCTATCGGCTGGTGGTGTGGCATCCTCAGACTGGCCCAGGCGGCACCAAGATGGTCACGGTCCAGCCGGACGGCAAGCTGGTCGAACATCTCTCCCTCCTCGCTCCGAAGGGGAACCGTTCCGCCTTCAAGGTGGTGGACAATCCCCGCTTCGGCCCAGACACGCTGGGGTATTTAGTCGATATCCAGCCGCTCGTAGAGCATCAGCACTGACTGGATGCGAAAAAAGTCCGCCAGCGGCGTTCTCGCGTCGCTCCCAAGAACCGTGAAACGTGAAATGAGGGTCAGCGTCGGAGCTACGGCCTTGCTGGACGGCCTTTTTGAACATCCTCAGGCTTTTCTGGCATCAGCACCATCTGTAAGATGCCAAACGGTGTATTGTTTATAAGCCGAATTTTCCCACAGCCTACTAAAACGCTCATGCCTTTTATCACGGGAGAAAAGACTCGCAAGTGGGGGCTCTGCCTCGGGCTTGTCCTGTGGGTGGGGAAGGAGGGGATGCTTTGTTATGCAGCGGCTGATACTGCCGTCATTCCACCGGTGGAGTTCTCCGGTTCGCTGGTCAAGACCATTAAGGGGCGGCAATACCATGCGCAAGTATTCGCGAAGGGAGACCGTTTACGGCTGGAATACAGGTATGCCATTCGAACCGAGCGCGGGTATGCGGCAATCGAAATCATCCGGCTGGATAAATCGGAGACCTGGTATCTGATGGCGCAACAGAAAGAACTCTTGGTGACAGGGCTGGACCCCGATGATCTGCTCCCGATTCGCCCCGCCTTACCGGGGGAGCGGAGTCGAATTCTGGTTGGCGACGCGACGGCGGCTGGTCGTGCGACCCAGCTCTTTGAGGTTCACACAGACCATCACGGTCGAGTCGAGCGGTTTTACGAATGGGTGGATCTGGATACAGGAGTCGTGTTGAAGCTCGTTAGCCGGGATCGGGAATGGTCGTTTGAGTATGAACGGTTCAGACTGTCGCCTCAGCCGGCCTATTATTTTGAAGAGCCACCAGGATACAAAAAACGCATGTCGGTGACCGGGCCTCGAGGAGAGGGGTAGGGAGACCATGAGTGAACTGACATTGTGTAGGCGTGTGTGTCGTTGGAATCTGCTGGCCGCAGTTGCGGTTGCCTGGTTCTATCTGTTGAATGGAGCGGATCAGTCGCTGTTGGCTGCCGGGACCGCCGCATCTGTACCCAAGGTCGCGCAAGAATCGTTCGACAAACAACAGTACGAGCAGGTGCTTGAGCAGTTGGCCAAGCTGGAGAAAGAACAGGGTGCCGCTCCAGACGTTCGCCGCCTCAAGATCCGTTCTTTTCTCAAGCTTGGTAACCCCAAGGACGCACTCGGTGAGTATGACAAGCTGGAACTCTCGCTCAAGCTTGATGAGATACCCCTCCTCCGAGAGGTGGCGCTGGGGTTCATCGTCGTCATGGTGAAGGACATGCGTGAACAAATGCGCGGGGCAGCGTACACCGCGCTCAAAGAGGTGGATTCGGACGAGGTCGTCCCGTACTTTGAGGATGGTTTGAGCGATGGGTCCGGACCAGTCCGTGTGCTTGCCGTCGAGGGGCTCGGCCGATCCGAGACTGGTCGGAAATCCACGAAATTGCGCGCGGCGATCGAGGATCAAGCAGGATTGGTGAAGGCGCGCGTGGTGAAGGCGCTCGGCCGAACGGGAGATCCAGGAGTCATTTCGTTAGTCGAGTCGGCTACCAAGGATGAGCTCACCACGGTTCGAATCGCGGCCTATGGCGCTTTGATCAGGCTTGGGAAGAAAGAGCCCTGGACCCAATTGCAGCAGGCAGCAGAGTCGCTGAATCCTGAGGATCGAGCCGACGCGATTCGCACGATAGCCGAATTGAAAGACCAGCGTGGCGCCTCGATAATGATCGAGTCGTTGACCTACAAGCAGCCCTCCGTTCGCGGGGCTGCGGCCAGGGGGCTGGGGCATCTCGGACGAAAAGAGGCGCGGGGACAGATTGAACAGTTATTGAAAGATCCTGTGCCTGCCGTGCGCGAATCTGCGGCGGCGGGACTAGCGGAGCTAGGAGGACAGGAATCGGTGCCGGCACTTACCCAGGCGCTCAGTGACGGCAACGTTACCGTTCGTGCCTCAGCGATTGCCGCGTTGCTCCAGCTTGGCCAGCCCTACTCGACGGTGGCTGTTACCGCACAATCGCTGGCCCAACAGAACGATACGGCCATGCGTGCTTCTGTGGCCTATGCTCTTGGGAAGGCGGCCAAGGGCAACGCACCAGGAGCAATTTCTCTTTTGACCAGCCTGACGGCTGATCCGCTTCCCGGTCCGAAGATTGTGGCGCTTCGATCTCTCGGGCATGTGGGGGACCGTGAACTTGTTCCCCTTTTGAAAGAAGCCCTTCACGACACGAATGATGCTGTGCGAGCCACCGCCGGAGGGGCGCTACTCCACATTCTTCAACAGAAAAAATAGGCCTCGCATTGACACCCCCTTGTTTCAGATTGACAGGGTAGGGTAGACTTTTATATATAGACTCGGTCGGAGAGTAACCTCGCCAACGTGAATCCCAAATGCGATCGAGTCACGAGGGAGGAATAGGTTCCCGTTTCCCTCAAGGTCGGTGGTAGGAGATAAGGGGACGAGAGAATACAATAAACTGAGCGGTTAGTTGTTCACAACTAAGTAGTCATAAGGAGGTAGTCACATGAGACAGGGTGTGTTATCAGTGGTATTGGGTGCAGCAGCGGTGGCGTTTGTCGCCGCTCCTCTCACCTCGTTTGCAGGCGGAACGATTACCGGCAAGGTAACCTATGCGGGCAAGGCCGAGCAGAAGGAATTTTTATTCTCGAAGTTCCCCAACCCCAAGTTCTGTCCCAAAAATCCTCATAAGGATTTGATAGATGGAGAGAAGAGGCTCTTGAAGACCGTCGAAGTCGGTAAGGATGGTGGCCTCAAGAACGCGGTGGTTGCGGTAATCGATATTGAAGATCAGGCGTTCGTCGATGGGTATCAGGGCACTGAGGTGGTTGCGGAATTCTGTGAGTTCCTGCCGTTCGCTGGTGTGGTGGTGAATAACAAGTCTTTCAAGGTTGAGAACCATGACGCCGATCCGGACGATCCTAAGTCGACGTTAGGTGTGCTGCACAATCCGCATAGCTTTGTGGTGAAGGGTACGAGCTCTGCCACCGGTTTCAACATCGGTTTGGCCAAGAAGGGCGATAAGCTCGACAAGCCGGTGGTGTTTCGTGGCGGAGCGGAGAAGGTTGGTTTCTACCGCTTACAGTGCGACCAGCATGAGTTCATGCAGAGCTTCTTTCTCCCGGTGTCGAGTCCTCACTTCGCTGTCGTGAAGGACGATGGCTCGTTCGAAATCAAGGATGTGCCGGCCGGCAAGCACAAGGTGGTGGCCTGGCATCCGTTTGCAGCCAAGGGCAAGCGGGTTGAGTTTGATGTGGATGTGGCTGAAGGCGGGACTGCCAACCTCAAGGCTGAAATCAAGTAAGCCGACGTTTCGTATTGGCGGGGTAACCCGCAATCAAAGGGCAGCGGAGCAATCCGCTGCCCTTTGTGTTTGTGCAGTGTACCGCAGCGAGTCAGCTGCCTTGCCTTTCAGTTTCCGATCTAGGTAAGATGCTGAGTTTCAAAGCTATTTGCTTGAGAGGACTGGTGTGTCACGAGAACTCTCGCTCGCAGAAATCTTCCAACTGGGGTACTACTGGGAGACCAAAATCCTGCTCACGGCCGTCAAGCTGGAAGTGTTTTCTGCCTTGGATGGGAAGGGGAAAACTCTCCACGACGTGGCCGGTCGTCTCAGCGTCCATGAGCAGACGCTGGGACTGCTGTTGAATGCCCTTGTCGCGATACGACTGTTGGAGAAGTACGGGGATTCCTATCAGAACTCGACGGCTGCGGCCACTCATCTGGTCCGCAACTCCGTCCAATATATCGGGCATCTCCTTCTGCTTCACGATGCAGAATGGGACAACTGGGGCAAACTGGAGCAGACGATTCGCACGGGACAGCGGTCGGTCGACCGGCATGTCTTTGAGACCGATCCTGATTTAGGCAGCAACGTGCTGGCGGTACTCCATCGGATCGGACAGCAGAGCGGGCCGGACTTGGCCAAGCGGCTGCAGCTGAATGGGCCGGTTCGGTTTCTAGATGTGGGAGGTGGCGCCGGGACCAACGCGATTGCGTTCTGCCAGGCCTATCCAGAGCTGACTGCCACGGTATTCGATTTGCCTGCGACGCTCCAACTGACGGAACGAAC
>SPAX01000230.1 GCA_005239475.1 Nitrospira sp.
AACCGAAGCGTTGTCATCGAAACATCTCTGGACGATGACATTCGATGTCAGTCGTGTTTTGCCTGAATTGGTATGTTGGCAGCTCAATCACGCTCGCTGGGTTAAGGACTGGTTCGCTCGCTATTCACAAGGCGCTGTCATGGACGCAATCCAGTCATCGACGCTCCGAAGTCTTCGGCTTCCCGTCCCAAAGATCGACGAGCAGAAACTCATCCTCGATCGTTATTGGCGATGCACTCGTCGCATCGAGATGGAACAAACGCACGCCGCTAAACTTCTCCAAGAAAAGCGCGGTCTCATGCACGATCTTCTGACTGGCCGCGTGCGCGTGAAAGTGGGTGAGCCAGCCAGTGCCTAGTCTTCCCCTTGGTTTATGGAATGGTTTCTTTGCAGATACAGGCCCTGCATGGCGGCCTGTGATTAAACCATTGGTTTACAAATATAGACATTTATAAACCACAGGTTTACTATTCCGTCCTATCGTAAACCTCATGGGTTTTGAACAGTGCGTTGGTTTACGGACTTAGGAATAGATACACCATGGGTATACAAAAGAAAGCGGTCCCGAACCGATTACTGAACCGCTTGCTCGAAGACTTGCCGGAAGGGGTGGCGGTTCCCAGCGCCTGGCTGTCGGAGCGAGGAATCTCCCCGCAACTGGTGCGCAAGTATGTGGCGAGCGGCTGGCTCACCGCGCTGGCACATGGCGCGTATTCGCGCCCAGCTTCGCCTGTTAACTGGCAGGGGGTGGTGATCGCTCTCCAGCGACTGGCGCAACAGCCCATCCACGTGGGTGGGCTCTCGGCGCTGAACCTTCATGGTCTGGCCCACTACCTGCCGCTGGGTGGCGAGTTGCGCATCCATCTCTGGAATCATGGGAGAGCGCTCACGCGCCTCCCGGCCTGGGTTTCGGCTATTTCACTTTCGCAACAGTTTGTCTTTCATCGTCAACAGCTCTTCGAGGCAGCCATCGCGGGCGAGGGGTTGGCGCATCTGCCGACGCGTGTGCGTGACTGGACGCTGACTGCGTCTTCGCCGGAGCGGGCAATCCTGGAAGTTCTGAGCCTGGTGGATGACGCACCTGCCAGCTTCACGCATGCAGCGGAGTTGTTTGAGGGCTTGTCTGCGCTCAGGCCCGCGCTAGTGCAGCAATTGCTGGAAGGATGTACCAGCATTAAAGTAAAACGCCTGTTTCTCTTTCTAGTGACGCGCCAAGATGCGCCCTGGAGTCGCAAACTAAAGATCAACCGTGTCACGCTTGGACAGGGCAAACGGCAGGTGACGCGCGGCGGAAAACTGAATGTGCGCTTCTCGATCACCGTCCCGGAGCAGTTCAGTGTTACGCGAGGATAATCCGTATCGCCCACAAGTCGTGCTCTTGCTGGATGTGTTGCCGCTCGTGGCGAGGGAGCGCTGCTTCGCTCTCAAAGGCGGGACGGCGATCAATTTGTTCGTGCGCGACTTGCCGCGCTTGTCGGTGGACATTGATCTCACCTATGTACCGGTGCATGATCGGGCAACCAGCCTGGCCGAAGTCGGCGCGGCGTTGGAGCGCATTGCCGCTTCCATCGAAGGGCAATCGAAAGGTGTTCGCGTAGAACGCACGAGTGCCGAGGGACAGATCATTAAACTTGTCGCATGGCGTGGCCGCGCGCGAGTGAAGATTGAGGTCTCTCCTGTGTTGCGTGGATGTGTGCGCGAGCCGGCCATGCGAAGCGTCAGCCCGGCGGTGGAGGCACAGTTCGGCTATATCGAAGTGCCGGTTGTCCATCTGGATGATCTCTATGCGGGCAAGCTCTGTGCGGCGCTGGATCGACAACATCCGCGCGATCTGTTCGATGTGCAACTGTTGCTGAAACACGAGGGCATCAACGATGGGCTGCTGGAAGTTTTTGTAGTCTACCTGCTCAGCAGTGATCGCCCCCTTGCTGACATGCTGGCACCCAGCCGGCATCCGCTTACAACCATCTTTGAGGAACAATTCCATGGTATGGCACTGGAGCCGGTGACGGTGAAAGAGCTGGAACAGACGCGCGAAACCATGATTTCCATCATTCGGACCAAACTAACTGAGCGCCAATGCCAGTTTCTATTGAGCTTCAAAGGTGGTGAGCCTGATTGGGGGCTCTTGAATCTGGTGGGTGTCGCCGATTTGCCGGCGGTTCAGTGGAAATTGCAGAATGTCAGGCGCATGGCGCCTGCCAAACGTGAGCAGGCGCTCGAACGTCTGCGGCGTGTGCTGTACGGATAACTCGATGTCTGAATATTTCCATGTCGAAAAGCCGTTCCTTGACCAGCTCGCTACGCTGGGCTGGACGGTCATTGACCAGGGGCACGGTCTGATTCCATCGGGCCCTGCGATCAGCTTGCGCGGGAACTTCCGCGAGTGGCTGCTGCCGGAGGTATTTCGCACGTCGGTCCGCTCGCTCAATCTCACCTCCGATGGTCAGGCCTGGCTGACTGACCGCCAGATTGATGATCTGCGCGACCAGATCTTGCGCCAGCCCAGCCGCACGTTGCTGGAAGCCAATGAGGCAGTACAGGCGCTCTTCTTTAAGGCGCAAGTGGATGTGAATGAACTCTCCGGTGAGGCTGACCCGGTAGTGCAGATGATTGATTTCGCCCACCCTGAGCGGAACGTCTTTCATGCCATCAACCAGTTCCGCATTGATACGCCGGGGTGTGTGAAGAGCTGCATCATCCCCGACATCGTCCTCTTTGTGAACGGTATTCCGTTGGTGGTGATCGAGGCGAAGATCGGCGATCCCAATACCGCCAACCCGCTACATGCTTCCTTTGAGCAATTGCTCCGCTACAGGAATGCGCGCCTAGAGACGATTGCCGCTGGATTGCGTGAAGGTGAACCACGCCTGTTCTATTCCAACGTGCTTCTGGTGCGGACCTGTGGTGAGAAGGCGGAATTTGGCACGATTACCTCCGGTCATGAGCATTTTCATGCCTGGAAAGACATCTGGCCTGAACGGCGGCGCTCCTACAAGCCACCGCTTGGGATCGAACGTGAGCAGGAAAAGATGATTCAGGGTCTGCTCGCTCCCGACACGTTGCTGGATCTGCTGCGCACCTGCACGGTGTTCATGGATACGGACGACGGCAAACGCGTAAAAGTCGTCTGCCGGTACCAGCAATACCGCGCGGCCTGCCGCATTGTCGAACGGCTACGCACGGGGAAAACGGCAGAGGAGCGATCCGGTGTGGTCTGGCATACGCAGGGCTCCGGTAAATCGCTCACGATGGTGTTCGTCGCCCGGATGCTGCGCGCCTCTTCCGATCTGGCCGACTTCAAGATTGTGATGGTCAACGACCGGATCGACCTTGAAGAGCAGCTTTCCGCTACTGCTCATCTGATCGGCGGGAAGGTGAACAGCATCGCCAGTACTGCCCAACTCCGGGAACATCTGAGCACCGACGCCTCCGATGTGAATATGGTGATGGTCCACAAGTTCATGGAGCGGACGGAGGAATTGCCGCTGATGGTGGCTGAGACACTTGAGCATTATGGCAAACCACCGACGGCGGAGACCTTCGGCATCGTGAACCGATCGGAGCGCATTCTCTTGATGATCGATGAGGCGCACCGAACGCAAAGCTCGGATCTCGGTGACAACCTATTCGAGGCGTTCCCAAACGCGACCCGATACCTACAAGCTGATGGACGCGGTCAACGACCGTGCGACACTTCAGATTCTCTACGAAGGCCGCACCGCGGACACCGCGCTCAAGGACAAGCACGCATTCGACACGAAATTTGAGGACCTATTCAAGGAGCGAACAGAGGAAGAGTTACTGGCTATCAAGAAAAAATACGGCGCGAGCGGCGACATTCTCGAAGCGGAGAAGCGCATCGAGGCCATTGCCCGCGATTTAGTAGGCCATTATATCGACAACATCCTGCCCGACGGCTTCAAGGCACAGGTGGTATGCCACTCCAAGCTGGCGGCCCTCCGGTATCAAAAATTCATACGCGCGGCGCTTGCCGAACGGCTGGACCGGGAGAAGCGGAAACCCACGCCCAATGTAGACGTGATCCGGCGTATCGCGTTCCTGAAGGCAGTGGTGGTCGTATCATCCGACGTGACGAATGAACTCGCGGTCATCACGGAGGCCCGCAAGGAGGCCAAGCGCTGGAATGCGGTGGAGAACTTCTGCAAACCCTTTGACCTCGATGACCCGGATAAGGACCTCACGGGCATAGCCTTTCTGATCGTCTGCGACATGCTGCTGACCGGCTTCGACGCGCCGGTTGAACAGGTCATGTATATCGATAAGCGCTTGCGCGAGCACAATCTGCTGCAAGCCATCGCCCGTGTGAACCGTGTGTCGAAGGGCAAGTCCCGGGGCTTCATCGTGGACTATATCGGACTGGCTAATCACCTGACCCACGCCTTGTCCATCTATGCCGAGGAAGATGCGCAGGACATTCAGCAGGGGCTGAAGAATCTGCTCACGGAAGTGCCAATCCTTGAAGAGCGATACCAGCGGCTCTTGCAACACTTCCGTTCAGCCGGAGTTGCGAATATCGAGGCGTTTGTGACGGGGACACTGACAACGCCAGCGGCAGAGGTTGCCATGGTGCATGCGGCAGTTGGTGCCATGAAGGACATCAAGCGCCGAGCGGATTTTGACGTCTATCTGAAGGCGTTTCTCCAGAGTTTGAACCTTATTCTGCCGCACGAATCGGGACATTCATATCGAGGCCCGGCCCGGCGCTTCGGGTATCTATTGCGCATGGTGAAGGAGCGCTACAAGGACGATTCGTTGGATCTCGCCGATGCTGGGGCCAAGGTGAAGGCGCTCATAAACGAGCACCTTATTGACCTCGGCATTAACCCAAAGATTCCTCCTATTGAACTGCTCTCTGCTGATTTTATGGCCAACGTACGGAAGCACGCCGGTGGCGATCCTGAGGCCAAGGCTAGCGAGATGGAGCACGCCCTTCGTAAGCATTGCACCGTGCACTTCGACGAGGACCCGGCTTTCTATAAGCGCCTGAGCGATAAATTGGAAAAGCTCATTCAGGAGCACAGAAATAACTGGGAAGCTTTGGCGGAAGGCTATGAACAGCTTCGAGCAGAAGCCTTAGCAGGGCGCACGGAAGCCATCAAAGGGCTGACCAAGGAAGCGACGACGTTCTATGACTACGTGACGCAACTGGCCTTCGATCAAGGCGATGTGCCCTCCCAGGACCAGCAACGATTGAAGGAATTAATGCTGCGCATTGTGGAGCTCCTTCAAAATTCGATCGGGATTATCGACTTCTGGAAAAAGCCGATCGAAGTGAAGAGGCTACGAGGCAACATCGACACCGAGATTCTTCTCGCCAACATTCCGCTGCTTACCGACATGCACGAACGAATCGCTGTCGAGATCGTCAAGCTTGCGGAGAAGCGCCACGAGGAGCTGACGAAATGAAGGCATCGCGTGATCCAGGCATCTCGTATGGAGTCGTACGCAGCAGCCGCACGACGGCAGATATTGTGGTCGAACGGGATGGGCGCGTGATCGTGCGCGCGCCAGTCGAGCTTCCTGATGAGCACATTGAGGATATCATCCAGTCGAAGCGGTACTGGATCTACAAAATGCTTGCGGAGTGGCGCGATCTCAACGCCACTCGGGTCTTGCGCGAGTATCGCAACGGCGAGGGATTCCTCTACCTTGGACGCTCATATCGGCTCTCTCTGGTTGCAAACCAGGATGAGCCGTTGTTGCTAAGAAACGGACGCTTCTGCTTGCGCCGAGATTTGGTGGACCGAGGCGAAGCTGCCGTCGCAAAGGCCGCATTTCGTGAATATTTTATCGCGCGCGGCCATGAGCGCATCACCCAACGAGTGCATTATTACGCGCCAAAGGTCGGTGTTATACCTCGCGAGATCGATGTACGGGAACTTGGTCATCGCTGGGCTTCTTGCTCACCAAAAGGCAACCTCGCCTTTCATTGGAAGTGCATGATGGCTCCGCCAACGATTATCGACTACATCGTGGTTCATGAACTTTCTCATTTCCACCACCTCGACCACAGTCGAGCATTCTGGAATGAGGTGGACAAAGTGATGCCGAATTACGGGGAACGGACAGAATGGCTGAAGAAAAACGGTGCGGCGATGGACATTTAGAGCTAGGCATCCAGCCTTACGTGCTGCCCCGCTCTTCTGGCTTCTCCTTTGGTGGCGGGCTAAATAGTCTCCCTCGCGCGTGTCCTGGGACCCCGACGCGAGATGTGCGAGACACGCGGGACGAGCGAGACGGGCCAGACGAGGTGGGCTTGGTGGATTCCCAACTGCGCGCATAATTTTTGGGCTTGTTTATTTGGTGCATCTGGTTGGTTTCGGTCAACCGTATGAACCAGACAGACCGAATAGACCAGAGAGACCAGTCTCTTCTCCCTCCCCCGGGCTTTGCCGCTGGCGGACTTTTTCAGCATCCTGTTATGATACTGCTCCCATGAGCACTCGTTCTGAATCGGGCCAGACCAATCTGGTCGCCATTGCAGTCCTCGTCGGTCTCGTCATTGCCGGCGTCTGGGTGTGGAAGTAGCAGAAATGCGGGGTCATTGCTTGACCTTGCACTTTGCAATCGGACAGTTCACTGGAAAAGGGGAAGACGTTGTCAGTGAGAGAAACCGGGATATTCTATTCGTCGAGTTTGGAATGAAATGCATCGGCGGTAGGTGAGCTCGGCCATGGACGTGTGAAGTGAGACCCTTCCAATTCCCCATACCTTTCTTCAAGGGAGTGGCCGAGGCTGCCCTTCACTGCGCGCGTTGAACGATATAAATGCTCCCTCCAAGCTCGCTCGTTATCTCTCAGGGATGGGGGCTGATTGACAAAGAAAAACGGGGTCATTCTCCATTTCTGATCGACTCGTCCGTCCGCGGAAAGCTGTGTCCAGGCTATCGCTGGCTCGTGCGGCCCACCTACTTACTGCGGTTGCCCAAGAAGGTGACGACGTGACCACGTAGAGCGGCCACGAAGCGCTGCCTCCATCGTACGAGCCTTAATCCCATACAGATCCAACGCCACTTGGGTTGCGCGGGGCCTGTCACGATGACGGAAGGCGTCTCTCAGTTCATGGGACTGCGTCTTGGACAAGGTCTGAGGGGCAGGGACTCGAATCCGGCGCAGATACTGTGCTTGGAAGCGCAAATAGCCGCCCCGCATGCGGACTCCATACGATTCGACGAAAAA
>SPAX01000231.1 GCA_005239475.1 Nitrospira sp.
CTTGGGGATTTTTTGTGTGAGCACTCAAAGTCGTCGCTATAACCGTTGGGCCGTGGCCGCCATGCTTTTGGTGGTCTCTGTTGCCGAGGCGTGGACTGATGGTTCCTATGCACTCGCCAACGCGGCGGACATAACACGTCGACAGCAGGGCATCCTCACTGGCATGCCCTTCATGGCGAATACTACTCCGCGCACCTTCGTCGACGACCTCGGTCGCAAAATCTTTCTGGCCAAGGCACCCACGCGAGTGGTCTCTCTCGCGCCCAGCATTACCGAAATTCTTTATGTCATTGGGTTAAATGACGAGATTGTCGGCGTCACCGAGTTTTGCGATTACCCGCCGGCGGCCAAGCAGAAACCAAAAATCGGGTATGCCCAGCCGAATATCGAAGCCATCGTCAGGTTAGAGCCGGACCTGGTGTTGGCCCCACGCGCCTTTCTCCGGGCCGACCTGTTGGCCAAACTTGAGCAATTGAACATTCCGACCTTTGTGGTCGACCCGGAGTCGTTCGAGGAAATTCCCAGTCGGATTCAAACCGTCGGTCGCCTCCTCAATCGATCCTCCTCCGCCGATAGTGTTGCCCTGGCGATGCGGCAACGCATCGTCGCGATCCGGAGCAAAATGGCAGCGGTGGCGCGGGTTCGTGTGCTCTACGTGTTGAACAGCCAGCCGCTGATTACCGTCGGGCCGGGCAGTTATCTTGATCAAGTAATCAATGTGGCCGGCGGTTCCAACATCGCCTCGCAGGCGACGGTGCCCTACCCGCATCTCAGCATGGAAGCCGTCCTCAAAGACGACCCCGAGATCATTATCTTTCCCATCGGAACGGCCGAAGGGATTCCACTCACTGAGCAACAGCAATGGCTGCGATGGACCTCGTTGTCGGCGGTCAAGCAGGGACGGCTGTACCAAATTTCTGCCGATGTGCTGAATCGTCCCGGCCCGCGGATCGTCGAGGGGCTCGAAGCATTGGCTCGGATCATTCACCCTGAAGCGTTCGCTGCGAGTGTCGCGCCGTGAGGAGTATGAATCTCACCACCGATCCGTCACGGGCGTCCATCCAGACCGAACATCCAAGTATCGGGAAAGATCCTGGCGCATCTCCTGTTCTAGACAGGCCTCGGATGGCCGACGGGTCTGTGCTCACCGCCAGGCGATGGCGCGCCGTAATGGCGCTGCTTGTGGTGATGTCCGTCGCGCTCCTCTTGATCTGTGTACAGTTCGGGACGCAATGGATTGGGCTCAGTCAGATCGCCGACATTGTGGGGCAGGTTTTGCGTGAAGGGACGGTTGACCGTGAGCACATCGGGACAACCGGCGTGATCCTCATCCAGGTGAGACTCCCACGTGTGTTGTTGGGGTTTCTCGTAGGCGCGTGCTTGGCGTCCGTCGGGGTCGTGTTACAGGCGTTGTTGCGGAACCCCTTAGCCGATCCCTATGTGCTCGGGGTGTCGAGCGGTGCAGCATTGGGCGTCGCCCTCGCCATCCTTCTGGGGGTCGGCACTACGGTGGTGGCCTTTTCCGTGTTGCCGCTCTGTGGATTCGCCGGAGGGTTGCTGTCGTTAGTGGCGGTCTATCGCATGGCAGCCTCGTATGGCCGGTTGCCCATTCACGCACTCCTGCTAGCAGGTGTGATTCTCAACGCAATCTTTTCGGCGATGATCATGTTCGTGACTTCCATCATGGACCCGAATCGCTCCGCCGGGACGATGACCTGGCTGATGGGCACGTTGACTGCACCGTCGCATCCGGCGTTGGCCATCTTGGCATGCTATCTGCTAGGAGGATTTTTCCTGTTGCTCCAGCAGGCGCGCCGACTGAATGTGCTGACGTTGGGCGAAGAGTCTGCGCGTTCGCTGGGAATTGACACCGAGCATGTCAAACGAGTGGTCTATGTACTCTCGGCTCTGATCACCGGCGCAGTGGTGTCGGTGAGTGGCATGATCGGGTTCGTTGGGATGGTCATCCCACACGCCGTCCGGTTTCTCCTCGGGACAGATCACCGGCTGCTCTTGCCGGCCTCGGCGTGCATTGGAGGAATGTATCTGGTCATCGCCGATACCGTGGCACGGACGCTGCTCACACCGACTGAAATCCCTGTGGGGATTGTCACTGCGCTGGCAGGGGGACCGTTCTTCATCTACCTCCTGGTGTGGAGAAAGGATCGGTTCGCATGAGTCTGTCTCCAGAGCACGCACATTCGATGATCGACAAGGCACTGGGACTCGGTGTCGGTGCATCACGCAGGGCCTATCAGGTGCGGGCCCTGCGATTTCATTATCATCCTCAGAGGCGAGGAGCCGCCACCTGGGTTCTCGACGGGCTGACGTTTGATGTCGAGGCGGGAGAGATTCTGGGCATCGTGGGCCCGAACGGGTCGGGAAAGACCTCGTTACTCAAACTGTTGGCGAAAGTCTTGCGCCCGCACGCGGGTGACCTGGCCTTGTTCGGGCGCGATCTTGGCACGATGCCGCACGATGAGGTAGCCAGGACTGTGGCCTTTGTGCCTCAAGAGAGCCCGCAGGTCTTTTCCGTTACCGTGATGGAAACGGTTCTGCTGGGCCGGTATCCGCATCATCAGGGCGCGATGTGGAGTGCAGGATTCGGCTGGGAAAGTGCCGAGGATGTGTTGATTGCCGAACAGGCCATGCAGGCTACGGATCTCACCCACCTAGCCAGTCGATCGGTGATGGATCTCTCGGGCGGTGAACGCCAGCGCTGCATGATGGCCCGGGCCTTGGCGCAAGCGCCTCAAGTCCTCTTGCTGGATGAGCCCACCGCGTTTCTCGATCTCCAACACCAGATGGAAATCTGCGCGATTGTGCGCCGACTGAAAGAGGAACGTGGCTTGACCGTGGTCCTCGTTTCCCACGATCTGAATCTTGCGAGCCAATACTGCGATCGCATTCTGATGCTGAAGGCAGGCGAACTCTTCCGTCTCGGCTCGCCGCATGACGTGATCGACGTTGCTGTCTTGCGAGCGGTGTATGGATGTGACGTCTTGATTGATCGTCATCCAGAATCGGGCATGCCCAGGGTCACCATGCCCAGTTATATTTCAACGAAGACTGTCAGAGATCACCTGTAGCGGGAAGGGTTCGTGCCCGATCCTCTCGTCTCTTGTTAGGGCACGGTATTTTCAATCAGGAGGAGTGCTCAGAGAAAAACCATCAGCGTCGGGGAAGATGGTGCGAAGCCATCACGGTGCCGCCACTGTAAGCGGGGAGTGATCCTGCACAAGAGCCACTATGTGCTTTGGCATATGGGAAGGCGCAGGGGAACGACGATCCGCAAGTCAGGAAACCCAGCTGACGGATGTTTCTACACAGCCCTTCGAGTCAAAGGGAGGTTTCGTATGCAGTCTGGTAACCGGTATCGTTCCGTCGTGTTCTCCGTGTGCGCATTTCTCAGTGTTCCCGTCATATGGTCTGTGACAGCCTTCGGTGAAGAGCCCACCGAAACTGAACCAGTCCTTGAAACCAGAGAAGTGGTCATTTCCGCAACTAAGACACCAGTTCCCATCAGTCATCTGACAAGCGCGGTTGAAGTCATTACTGAAGAAGATCTCAAGCGTCGGCAAAGCAAGACGGTGGTGGACGCGCTGCGTCTCAGTCAGGGGCTCACGGTATTCTCAAATGGAGGGCCGGGCTCCTCAGCCAGTGTGCGAATCCGAGGGAGCAATGCGGATCAGGTTCTGGTGCTGATCGATGGTGCGATTATGAACAGCGCAACATTGGGCAGCTTTAATTTCGCTAATTTGACAACTGACAACGTCGAACGCATCGAAATCCTGCGAGGGGCCCAGAGCATGTTGTGGGGATCTGATGCAATGGGTGGAGTGATCAATATTATCACCAAGAAAGGGACCGACGTTCCGTCGGCCACCGCCTTCTTCGAATATGGGTCCTTCTCGTCTATTCGTGAGGGAGGACAGGTGTCGGGCCAGAAAGGGCCCATAGATTTCACGGCGGCGCTTTCTCGGTGGGACTACACCGGGTTCTCGCAGACCAACTATCGTCTCGGCGCATCTGAGCGGGACGGCTATCACAACTGGCAGGCTTCGACGCGGTTCGGCGTCACCCTTCCTCATGAAGGACGACTCGATCTCAACTTCCGCTTGCTACAAGGGAAGCTCAATTTTGATAATGGGTTTTCTCCTGGTTTCGACGTGCTCGGAGCCACGAGCAATAGCCAACAATTCGTCTACAGCGCTTCGTACCAGCAA
>SPAX01000232.1 GCA_005239475.1 Nitrospira sp.
CATCGAAGAGTGATCGATCTCTTCGCGCAACGCCAGGTTTTCTTTTTGAATCCTCTCTTCGTCCCGTTTGCGCTCGTCGATGTCGGTTCCCGTCGAGTACCAGCGAATAATCCGTCCCGCTTCGTCCCGCAACGGGTTATAGCGGATCAGAAACCACCGGTGCTGCCCGTCCTTGCGGCGAGCTCGTAGCTCCAATTCAAACGGGGTTCCGCGTTCAAGTCCGTGCTGGCGCTCGTCCCGTGATCTCTCCAAATCATCGGGATGAACGAGTCGCGCGCGAA
Source organism: Nitrospira sp. (assembly GCA_005239475.1). Classification (GTDB taxonomy): domain Bacteria; phylum Nitrospirota; class Nitrospiria; order Nitrospirales; family Nitrospiraceae; genus Palsa-1315. The sequence goes on from SPAX01000232.1 coordinate 282, forward strand.
AGTCATCCGCCATGGCGTCCTCTACCCCCAGACCGCTATACTCGCGCATTGCTCGATTCACATATAGAATTCTTCCATCGGGTCCGTGGACGGCAATGCGTTGATCTATGGCGTCGGTGATGCGCCGAAGCTCCCTTTCGTCTTGACAGAGCTTCTCCTCCGCGCGCTTACGGTCTTCGATCTCCGTTCGCGTCCCATACCATCGGATGATGTGTCCCTGTTCATCTCGCAACGGGCTGACACAGATGAGAAACCAGCGATATTGCCCGTCCTTGCCGAGCAGTCGTGCTTCCAGCTCGTAGGGGGTACCGCGGGATATCAAACGTTGATGCTCGCTCAGCACCCTGTCTCGTTCGTCCAGATGAACAAATTCCGCCACAAGGTCTCCCTGAGGATGGTTGGGGGAAAGACCATGATAGTCGCGTGCGACTTGATTCGTATAGAGCCCATTCCCTTTCGGGTCCAAGACAAAAATATGTTGAGGCACGGCATCGATAAGTTGTCGCAGCTCTTGTTCACTTTGTCGGAGCTTGTCTTCCCCATACTTTTGCTCAATGGCTACAGTCGCCAGATGAGTGATCTGCCCGATGAGGTGTTGATGTTGCGCGGTAGGGCTACCAGGTTCGCGCGAGTATATCGCGAAGGTGCCCAATACTGTTTCATCGGATGACAATATGGGAGTGGACCAACAAGCCTTCAGTCCATGTGCCATTGCCAGAGCGCGCCATTCGTATGTGTCCCATCGTGTGTCCGAAGCGACATCGGCGGCAATCACCTGCTCTTTGAGACATGCCGCCATTGCGCACGGACCCGAATAGAGATTCACGGGTCTGCCATGGATCGACTCGTTGTAGCTGAGGGGAAGGCTGGGCGCGGCACCGTGCTTCAGTCGATTGCTAATCGGGTCTACCAGCACAATTCCACAGAGAGACCCGCTCGCGATCTCTTCGATGAGCCGGCACAAGGCATCAAGGATTTCTGAGAGCGTACATCCTGTGGCGAGCATCTCGAGCAGGCGATTTTCTCCGGCAAGCAATGTCTCGGCCCATTTACGGTCTTTAACTGTATGGGAGAGATCGTCGAGCACGCCTGATCGCTGATCGATTTCAGTGTGACGGTCGGTTTTCATATGTCCTCTCCTCAATAGTGGCAGGTTCTGTCACGACCAGATAAGAGGGATGTTCGCCTGGCCGTCGTCTTGCTGACGAACTCTCTGGTCCCGTCATTGCGCAAAGCCTACGCACCTGGCAAGTCTTCAACAGAGAGTTGCCGATTGCTCACCTCACTCCGTCGGCGGAGGCGTCTAGATCATATCATAGGAGATCAATAATACGCCCGGTGCTCGTCAAAAATCACTAGCCTGACTATCAACGGTTGCCGTAAGCCTTTATTTTGGATGTCATGCACCGGCACATAGGTAAGAACGGCTGTCACACCACGTTGTGTTCATTCATCCATCCTGTCAATCGGTCCTGGCATGAAACGGGAAACCTTCCAGGCCAAAAAAATAGAGAAGCTCGATATCTTTCGCCCTTCTTAGCCTGGTTTCTCACCCAGCCCCTGTGAATGTTCCTGTGAAAGCTGATTTTTCGGCACTGTGCTGATAATTCAGCATCTCGTCTTCGGCACGTCATTTTGGTTGTGCAGAAATTCTCGAACGAAATCGCTCACTCCAATGGAGTTTCAGCACCATCGATGGCTTAGTTACGCGGGAGTTCTGCTGGAATGTGAATTGCTGTTGGGCATCATCATGAATTGACGGTTGCCTCTGCGGATCTAACAGAAAGGAGGAGGTGGAAATGGCAGGCAAGATCTTTCGCAAGGGTTTTCACGACCAACCCACAGGGGTGGTTCTCAAGCATATGAAGGGAGGGTAAGAACATGGCAAGTACAACAACAATGGGAGGGAGCGATCCTGGATATGACATGTCGCTCTGGTATGATTCTAGGCCTCTTAAGATTGGCTGGTTCGCGATGTTGGCGGCGGTGGGAGCCGAGGTCGTGTTTCAGCGTGTCTTTGGCTACTCCCACGGCTTGGACTCGATGACACCGGAGTTCGAAAACGTCTGGATGGGCCTCTGGCGCTTTAATGTGATTGCCAACATCATCTTCGCGGCTGCGACCCTAGGGTGGATTTGGAGTACGCGGGATCGCAACCTGGCCAACTTGGACCCCAAGAAAGAACTCAAACGGTATTTTTACTGGATGATGTGGCTCGCGGTGTATGTGTTCGGCGTATACTGGGCGGGGAGCTACACCCTCGAGCAGGATGCATCGTGGCACCAGGTGATCATTCGCGACACGAGTTTCACAGCCAGCCATATCATTGCCTTCTACTTCACCTTCCCGCTCTACATCACCTGTGGCCAGGCGGTGTGGCTGTATGCCAGGACCCGGCTGCCGCAGTACAGCAAGGGGATCTCGTTCCCCTTAGTAGGGGCGATCGTGGGGCCGATGATGATTCTCCCCAATGTGGGACTCAACGAGTGGGGCCATGCCTTCTGGTTCGTCGATGAACTCTTCGCCGCGCCGTTGCACTGGGGCTTTGTGACCCTGGGCTGGTGCGGGCTGTTCGGGGGGACAGGCGGCGTGGCCGCGCAGATCGTGGCGCGCATGTCGAACCTGTGCGATGTGGTCTGGAACAACGAGAGCAAGGACTGTTTGCACGTGATCCCCTACTAAGGCGTGCAGTCGACTTCGATGGGTTGGCCCCGTTCTCCGGATCCCGAAGAGCGGGGCTGGCCAAACGGCCGGCTGGAATCATAAGGGAGAGGACAGATGTTTAGAACGAGCGAGGAGGAGACAAATGGCACTGTTTAGAACAGCTGAAATTATTAAAGCCTCAAAGCTGCCGCCGGAAGGCGTCAAACTATCAAGAATGATAGACGCGGTGTATTTTCTTCCGATTGCATATCTAGGAGTATTCGCGACATTTCATATGCACTTCGACCTGCTGGCGGGAGACTGGGATTTCTGGATTGACTGGAAGGACCGGCAGTTTTGGGTGACCGTAACACCTATTGTGTCAGTGATGTATCCCGGGGCGATCATGTACTACTTCTGGACATTCTACCGGCAACCGTTTGGGGCAACGTTGTCCCTCACGGGGCTTCTCGTCGGGAAGTGGATCACGGTTGTACTGGCCTGGTACTGGTGGGCTAACTTTCCAATGAACTTCGTCATGCCTGCCACCATGGTCGGCAGCGCGCTGATCCTCGACTGCACCCTGTTGCTGACCAGGAGCTGGATGCTCACAGCGATATTCGGGGTATGGGCGTTTGCAATGATGTTTAATCCGACAAACTACGCTCTATTCGGGTACAGCCATCAACCGCTGGTAATTGATGGTCAGCTGATGTCGCTGGCCGACTACATGGGGTTCACCTATGTCCGTACGGGGACGCCTGAATACATCCGGATCATCGAGGTGGGATCGCTCCGCACATTTGGCGGACACACCGTCTGGATCTCTGCGTTCTTCTCGGCCTTCATCTCCATGTTGATGTTCACCATTTGGTGGCAAGTTGGACACTTCGTCGGGCAATCGTTCTTCTGGGTCAAGGGCAAGAGAGGCAAAATGACTCGGATGAATGACACCATGGTCATCGGCTCAGATGAGTTTGCCGCTAGACATGGTACGCCGGATGGGGTTGCGCCAGGGGCGCGAGTGACGGCGAGGACTGCGGCGACTACACTATCATAGGGGAAATCATGAACGCCAAAAACTTATTTAAAATGTGCGTAATCGGCTCGCTCGGGATGGCGACGCTGGGGCTCACCCTGACGTTCACTGCCTCTCCCGCTGCTGCCCACGGGGAACGTTCTCAGGAACCGTTCCTGCGGATGCGTACCGCCCAGTGGTACGACACACGCTGGAATCCGCAGAAGACCGCCGTCAACGATGAAGCAATGCTGTCGGGCAAGATCCACATATCGGAAGATTGGCCACGGGCTGTGGTCAAGCCCAATCGTACGTTCATCAACGTGGGTAGCCCGAGTTCGGTGTTCACGCGTCTCAGCTCGAAAGTGAACGGGATACCGATGATGACCTCTGGCCCGATGGAGATCGGTGGGGACTACGAGTTCGTGATCAAGCTGAGAGGCCGGTTACCTGGTCATCACCACATCCACCCGATGTTGGCTGTCAATGGGGCCGGCCCTATTGCCGGGCCTGGGGGCTGGATGGATATCTCGGGCAATTATAAAGATTTCCAAAATCCGGTGAAGTTGCTGGTGGGAGGAACCATCGATACGGAGACCGCAGGTCTAGGGGCCGGGCTCTTCTGGCATGGCATATGGGGTATTCTCGGATTCTCCTGGATAGGCTGGTTCATGATCAGACCGATGTTCCTCATTCGCGCCAGAGTGCTAGCGCAAGAGGGCGGGGACGCACTGCTAAATGACCCAGTCGACCGCTACGTGGCGTATGGCATGCTAGGATTAGTCTTTTTTATAATCGCGATAGGTTTCTTCGTGACAGATTCCCAGTACCCTTATACTATCCCGCTCCAGGCGGGTGAACCAAAGATCAAAGCGACTCATTTGCAGTCGGATCTCACGATGAAGGTGCTCAACGCGGACTACGATGTTCCTGGTCGCGCCCTTCGTATGACCATACTGGTCACCAACAGCGGTGAGCACCCCCTTAGGATCGGAGAGTTCACGACGGCAGGCATCCGGTTCCTCAACAAGGTCGGAGTGGCCAACAACATGGATCCGACCTATCCACCGGAGATTATGGCCACCGATGGCTTGAACTTGGAAGATGAGTCCCCGATCAACCCAGGCGAAACCAGAGAAGTCAAGCTCGACTCGAGGGACTCGCTGTGGGAAGTGCAGAGACTCATGGACCTGGTTCACGATCCGGACCAGCGCTTCGGAGGGTTAGTGATGTCTTGGGACGAAGCAGGGAATCGCCACATCAACAGTATTGCCGGTAACATCATCCCGGTCTTTACGAGGGCGACCCAAAGCTAAGCGTTTAAACACGTGCAAGCGTGAAGCCGATCCGCCACCGTCGCACGACGGGATGGCGGATCGGCTTTTTTTATCGAACGAGAGGAATGAACTGGCCCCCTCGGTCATGACGCTATGAAACCAAGTTTGAGAGCTTGAGTTCTAACTCCAAGTGCACCACTACAACCCCTGATCGGGTACGGTGTTGCCATGACAACGAGATGCTACCGACACATGAGCGCTGAAGACCGTAAGCCGTGAGACGGCCCGCAACACGACCAAAAGGGGCCAACCCTCTCGTAACTGCACGGCACAGACGCTTGCAGCGGCCCTGATGCGTCAGCCACGGCGGCCGCGCACAGTCCTCGACCCCTGGATGTGCAGTACGTCAGGACCCATCTGACCCAGGGCTGCTCGCCTGAGCAGATTGAGGACGCCTCCGACGCCAGTATCCTGACGACATGAGAATCACCGGTCGGCTGAAACCACCTATGTGGTGCTGTATCTGTTGCCTCGTGGCACCCTACGGTGTGAACTGCTGGTGGCGTTGCGTCTGGCGCGCAATGCGCGCCTGCCTCGGAAGCGGGGAACGGATCGACGGGGCCAGATCCCTCTTATGACGTCGATTGCCGAGCGACCTGCCGACGCAGCCACCCGCATGGTACCTGCCCACTGGGAAGGCGACCTGATCAAAGGCGCATGCAATGTCTCAGCCTTCGGCACCATGGCGGAGCGGACGATGCACCCGGTTCTCCTGGCACGGCTTGAGGGGACGGATGCGAGGCGTGCCTGCCTCGGATTCTTGGAACTTGAAACCGCCAGTTTATAGATTGATGAAGAACTGAAGGAGGATCATATTGTTGGCCTGATTGGCCAGACCAGACAGGGCCGTGTTGATGAGTTGCAATTGGTAGCCGGCATCGATATTGAAGTTGGGGGAAAGGGTGTAGTTGATGCCTAGAAAAGCCCTGTTTTGATCGAATCCGGCTGTAGGGCCCTGACGAATGGTATTCAGATGGATGAAAATCTCGTCATAGGCGACGAGGGCGAGGGCCGGGTAGGTCGGTAGCGGGAAATTCACACGAAGCATGGTGCGGGCGCGCATGGCTGTCCCGCTCGTGTTTTGGATCCACCGTTCTTCGAGACGGGATCGGCTGAGCAATTGGAATGTTGAAAACTTGGTGCTGTAGATGAGTTGCTGGAAAAGCCGATGTTCCTGGGTGTAATTCGGTTCATAATTGGTCACCCAGGCGTACCCCTGCCATAGGGAGGTGGTGGGGGTGAGTTGATAGCCGACGGCCGACCGAAGAAGCAGTTGGTCGATTTGTGAGACATCGTCGGAAAGTCGCGGATTAGCCTCTAGAAACCCTTTCACCGGTCCCGCGATAGGAAAGTTC
>SPAX01000233.1 GCA_005239475.1 Nitrospira sp.
GCCCAGGTGCGGCCCAAATGCGGGCCAACGGTGCCTGGCCAGACGCCCAGGAGCGCCCCACACAATTCTTAGACTGCCCACAGCATCCTCGGGAGCGCATATGCCGGCGGTCGGGCGACCTGTCTGTCCCAACAACGATGTGATCTCGGAGTGAACACACAAGGGCGCTCCCGGCGGTTCTCCCTCCTCGCGACGGTTGTCATCGCGGCCGCCGCCATCCACCTGGCGGTCATTGCGCTTACGTTGCTGGTTACCGACCGCTTCGCGCAGGCGGACATTCTCCTGGCGAGCTTCTGGATTCTGCCAGTCACATGGATCGCCGTCTTCCTTGTTGGACTCGTGAGCGCTTCACGCGGGACGATAAGACTTCTGTCGGTTGGCCCAGGGAGGGTTGGTGGTAACAACCTCGCCTCAAGTTGGTGGATCGTCGCGCTCCTTGCCCTTGGCGGAACGTTGGCGGGTCTAATCCTTGGCTATGTCGTCCAGGACATCCTGGGTCAGTACTTCATCCCGTGCCATGACCTATTTGGTGGCGACCCTCCGTACTGCGCACCCTGGCTCGCGATCCGTCCTCTTCTGCCGTGGATAGCAGCGGCCCTCAGTGCAACCCTGGGATGGTCGATGGGACTGGCAGTCGCCCATCGACGACTGCGCCAGGGGAAGTAGTCCTGTGCCCGGAGGTGCGAGCGGGACTGCCAGCATGGGTTGATAACTCACGTTCACCTGACGCGGTGCCGATAGGAGAGCGGTGAGTCGTCCCGCTCTGCTTGTTGCTCTGATTGGGGTTAACGGAGGTCTCGGACCTGCAGAATTCTCCTTCCTCTTCGGCAACCCCGGTGACAGAGCCTTAGGTTGACCGCCGCCACGCACCGGAGGTGTTTTCAATGCATCGTCGCGGAGAAGGTGAAGCCATGAACGGTCGTCGGCCGCAGGCCCCTTACGTGCTGGCGACGGTCGTATTGGCGATTGCCCTGGCAACGATTGCCGGCGCGTCCCGCGTCGCCGCGCAACAGGCCGAGGGCCTCGAGCCGGAAGCGCTCGCGCAGATAGAAGCGTTGGCCAACGAGAAGGCAGCGCGCACACCAGCGGAGCGCAAGCTCGACTCGCAAGTGCTCTATGCATCGAGAATGGCGCAGGGCGAGGCCATTGCCGCCGGCATCCAGACACTCGACGTCGAACTCCCTGACGTCAACGCCCAGGGAGCCGTCCTCGATATCAGGGTCGAGGTCAGCCAGCCGGTCCTGGATCAGTTCGTGGCGCTCGACGCCGAGATCCTCGAGGTCAACGAGGAGTACAACCACGTTCGGGTGCGAATCGACCTGAGCCAAGTGGAAGCGCTGGCGGCGATTCCCCAGGTGTCCTTCGTGCAGCCCAAGCAGCAGGCCATCACGTCCGGTGCGGACCTACCCGCGGCGGCGATGCTCGATCCCGAGTCGGCAAGGGCCACACGAGATCGCAAGCTCGTCGAGCGCGCCGAAACGCTCGCGTCGATCCAGCGTGCGCTGCAGGTGGAAGGCGCTCTCCCGAATGTGGGCAGCCAAAACTCTCAAGGTGACCCGAAGCACCAGGCCAACACCGCGCGCGCGATATTCGGCGCCGACGGGACGGGCGTGAGGATCGGCGTGCTGTCCGATGGCGTCACGAACCTGGCGGCGAGTCAGGGACTCGGCGATCTCGGCCCGGTGACCGTGCTTCCCGGGCAAGCGGGAAGCGGGGATGAAGGAACCGCCATGCTCGAGATCATCCATGACCTGGCGCCGGGCGCCGAGCTCTACTTCGCCACCGGGTTCGCCAGCATCGCGAGCTTCGCCGACAACATCCGCGCACTGCGTGACGTCGGATGCGACATCATCGTGGACGACATCGGCTATTTCGTCGAGACGCCCTTCCAGGACGGC
>SPAX01000234.1 GCA_005239475.1 Nitrospira sp.
TCCTCAAGCTCGATCCCTACATTAACGTCGATCCCGGCACGATGAATCCCTATCAACACGGGGAGGACTACGTAACGGACGACGGTGCGGAAACAGACCTGGACCTCGGCCACTATGAACGGTACACGTCCCTAACCCTGACCAAAGAAAATAACTATACGACCGGCAGGATCTACCATTCGGTCATCACGAAAGAGCGTCGCGGCGACTACCTTGGCGGGACGGTGCAGGTGGTGCCCCATGTTACCGACGAGATCAAACAGTGCATCATGCGCATCTCCCAGGGGATGGACGTGACGATTGTAGAGATCGGCGGTACGGTCGGTGACATCGAGAGTTTGCCGTTCCTCGAAGCGATTCGCCAGATGCCGTACGACGTAGGCCGCGAGAACGTGCTCTATGTCCACCTGACGCTGGTGCCGTACATCGGCACAGCCGGTGAGCTGAAGACCAAACCGACGCAGCACTCTGTCAACAAGCTCCGGGAGATCGGTATTCAGCCGCATATCCTCCTCTGCCGGACCGATCGGTATCTGCCGCCGGAACTCAAGGGCAAGATCGCGATGTTTTGTAACGTTGAGAAAGACGCGGTGATCACGGCCAAGGATGTGGACACGATTTATGAAGTGCCGATCGTGTTCCGGAAGGAAGGGCTGGACGAGCTGATCGTGCGCCTGCTCCAACTCAAGACCGGTCCGCCGAACCTGCGTGAATGGGATGCGATGGTTCAGAAGATCAAGTATCCCAAGCATGAAGTCTCAGTTGCCCTGGTCGGCAAGTACGCGGGTTTGAAGGAATGCTACAAGAGTCTTGCGGAATCGCTCGTCCATGGCGGCATCGACCATGAAACGCGGGTGAACATCCAGTGGATCGAATCGGAGGAGATTGAACGGCAAGGGACTGAACGTATCCTGCGTGAGGTCGATGGCATCCTGGTGCCAGGAGGGTTCGGCGCGCGCGGGATCGAAGGGAAAATCGCTGCGATTCGATACGCACGGGAACACCAGATTCCGTTTCTCGGCTTGTGCCTGGGCATGCAGTGCGCGACGATCGAGTTTGCGCGGAACGTCGCCGGGCTGGCCGGCGCAAATAGCACCGAATTTGACGAGGCCTCCCCCCATCCCGTCATTCATTTGATGTCGGATCAGCAGTCCGTCAGCGACAAAGGCGGGACGATGCGGCTCGGGTCTTATGTCTGTATGCTCGGGGAGGGAACCCTGGCCCAAAAGATGTATGGGGTGAGCGAAGTGCGTGAGCGCCATCGGCATCGGTACGAATTCAATAACGCGTACCGCGAGCAATTGCTCGCCAAGGGATTCGTGCTGAGCGGGCTTTCGCCGGACGGCCGGCTGGTCGAGATTGTCGAGTTACGCGACCATCCCTGGTTTCTGGCGACGCAGTTCCATCCGGAATATAATTCGCGGCCACACCGTCCGCATCCGTTGTTTAGTGGCTTCGTCGGTGCCGCACTTAGAAGAAAGTGCGGCCACTAGAATGAGGATGCTGAAACTGCCTTTCAACGGCGTTCTCAACTCGACAAGATCCTCAACGTAGCCGAGAGGCTACGCCTCCGGTCTTGTCTCGTCTGCGGCCTTGTTGAAAGATCAGTTTGAGCATCCTCCAGATCGCATAGAGGCGAAGATGAGTCACGAAGTCCAAATTGGTCCATTCAAAGTCGGTGCGGGGAACCGGCCGTTTTTAATTGCCGGGCCCTGTGTCATCGAGAGTGCACAGCTTGTGCTGGAGACGGCGGCGCGCATCGCTGAGATTGCCAAATCTCTGGGCATGCCCTATATCTTCAAATCGTCCTTCGACAAAGCGAACCGGACCTCCATCACGTCGTATCGCGGGCCGGGTCTCGAAAAAGGCCTGGCGGTGCTGAAGCAGGTTAAGGATCAGCTGGGCCTTCCTGTCTTAACGGACGTCCATACGGAAGAACAGGCGACCGAGGCAGGGAAGATCGTGGACGTGCTCCAGATTCCCGCATTCCTCTGCCGGCAGACGGATTTGCTCATTGCAGCGGCGAAGACCGGAAAAGTTGTGAACGTGAAGAAGGGCCAGTTCCTCTCCCCGCAAGAAATGGGCAATGCGGTGAAAAAAGTGGAGGAGGCCGGAAACAGGCGGATCATCCTGACCGAACGAGGATCGTCGTTCGGCTACAACAATCTCGTCGTCGATATGAGATCCTTCCCCGTTCTTCGGAGTTTCGGCTACCCCGTGGTCTTCGACGCCACCCATAGTGTGCAGTTGCCGGGTGGCGGGGGAACCAAATCCAACGGCCAGCGTGAATTCGTCGAACCCCTGGCCTGCGCGGCAGCCGGCGCCGGAGTCGATGGCTTCTTCATGGAAGTCCATCCCAATCCAGACGAGGCCTTATCGGACGGACCCAATATGGTGCCACTCCATCAATTACAACCTTTGCTCGAACGGGTCATGCGGATATGCGACGCGTCGCAACCTCGAAAGTAACCAAGCCGAAGGGCGGAACCAGCCTCGACGTAGGCCGGCGAGTGTTGGGCATCGAAGCGCGTGCCGTCCAGGCCCTTGTTCAACGTCTCGATGGGGGGTTTTCGGAGGCTGTGGACCTGCTCTATCACTGCAAGGGCAAAGTCGTCGTCTCGGGCATGGGCAAGTCCGGGTTGATCGGGCAGAAGATCGCCGCCACGATGGCGAGTACCGGGACGCCGTCGTTCTTTCTCCATCCGGCCGAAGGGCTCCACGGCGACCTCGGCATGTTGGCGCGCCGCGATGTCCTGATTGCGATTTCGAATAGTGGAGAGACGCAGGAAATTTTGCAGCTCTTGCCCTTCATGGAACGCATGGGCATTCCTGTTGTGGCGATCGTCGGCCGCATGGGTTCGACGCTGGCCAAGAATAGCGCCGTCGTGCTGGATGTGTCTGTCGCAGAGGAGGCTTGCCCCATGGGACTTGCGCCGACGGCGAGCACGACCGCGACGCTCGCTATGGGCGACGCCGTGGCCGTTGCCTTGCTCGAGAAGCGCGGGTTCAAGGAACAGGATTTTGCGCAATTCCATCCAGGTGGGACGCTCGGACGTCGTTTGCTGGTGAAAGTGCGGGACCTTATGCACAAGGGGCAGGAGGTGCCACAAGTAATGGAGACGGTCTTAGCCTCGGTGGCCATTCTCGAAATGTCGGCCAAAAAACTCGGCATGACCACGGTGGTCGATCGAGCCGGCGCACTCCTGGGGGTCATTACCGATGGCGACCTCCGGCGCTTTCTCCAACAGGGCGGGGATTTCTCCAAGATCACAGCTGGGTCCTTGGCCTCGCGCCGCCCCAAGTTGATCGGACCGGATGAGCTGGCAGCCAAATCGGTCGAAATGATGGAGCGCTATTCCATTACCACGCTCGTCGTCGCCGACAGCGCCAAGCGAATTGTCGGGGTCGTGCATTTGCATGATTTGCTCAAACATGGCATCGTCTAGCAGAATGCTGAAAAAGTCCGCCAGCGGCGTTCTCGCATCGCTCAGAGGCTCAACGTACCGA
>SPAX01000235.1 GCA_005239475.1 Nitrospira sp.
CAGCCGTGCCCTGGCGAACGTTCAGTCGGACGCCCACCATCTGGTGGCTGATGATCAGCTACAGTTGCCTCGGCTATGTCGCCTACGTCTATCTGTCCTGGTTCTACCTCTATCTCGTGAATGTTCGCGGATTCGATGTGCTCCGCGGCGGATTCTATGCCTCCGCCCCCTTTCTGGCCATGTTGGTGTTTTGTCCCCTTGGCGGCTGGGTGACCGATCGACTCGCAGCCCGCTACGGTCTCACCACCGGACGGGCTGTGACCGGCATGACCGGCATGGTCCTGGCTGGGTGCGCGATTGCACTGGGTGGCGTCGTTGACTCTCCCTTCCTGGCAATCACCAGTCTGTCGTTCGGCGCGGGCTGGCTCTATTTTGCGGTCGGCGCCTACTGGGCCTCGACGACCGATCTGTCGAAAGCCCATGCAGGCACGTTGTCCGGACTCATGAACACCGGCGCCAATATCGGAGGTGCAATTTCCCCGACCCTGACTCCATGGCTGGCCAATCACTGGGGCTGGCCTGTTTCCTTAGGCGTTGCCGCAGTCGTGGCCATTGTGGGTGGGGTCATCTGGTTACGCATTAAGCCCGGAGACGGGCTAACCCAATGTTGAATTTTGAATGTTCAATGTTGAATGGCACGGAACCGTGCTGTTTCTCCCATAATTCAACATTCATCATTCAACACTCAAAATTTCTGCGAGGCGTCTTGCCTCGCAGGATGCGCCTTGCTACATTCTCATCATGACCATGCAATTTCAAAAAATAGACCCGCGCGTCACCATTACGACGCCGCTCGGCGAGATCAAGATTCGGTTCTATCCGGACGACGCACCGCGTCATGTCGAGAACTTTCTCAAGCTCGCCAAGATGGGGTTTTACGATGGAACCACCTTCCATCGCGTCGTTCCCGGATTCATCATTCAGGGCGGCGATCCACTGAGCAAGAGGGCAGACCGTTCCCTGCATGGATCGGGAAGTCCCGGCTACTGGCTCAATCCGGAAACCAGCGATCGTCCGCATAAACGGGGCGCGATCGGCATGGCCAAAGTCCCACGCGAGAGCAATAGCACACGCGACCCCAACGACAACGGCTCGCAGTTCTATATCTGTGTCGATGACAGCAGCGGGCTGGACCGAACCTACACCGTCTTCGGCGAGGTCTTTCGAGGCATGGAAGTGGTGGACAAGATCGTCGCCTCCCCGCGCGACGAATTCGACAATCCTCTGAAGCCGATTACGATGAAGATGACGGTGAAAGAATAGGGGTGTGGAACGACACCCGTGCTACTCCCCTGCTCCCGGAGCGCGCGCCCTCAGAAGGGCCTCACTCGACGGCCGCAATGGGACCAGCACGGGTGCCATTCCACGGGAAGGAGAGATACGAGCAAGCTTGGAGGGAGCATTTTAGAAACGTGCTCGTTCGACGCGCGCAATAGAGGATCCACCAGGCTACCCATGAAAAGGAAGTAGGGACTGGGAGAAGACGCGCAGTGAAGAACAGTTGCCTGCTCCCTATGGGAAAGGTGAAGAACCAGAAGAGCCTTGTAGGTATTGCTTCTCCCTCGCTAAAACGCTCAGCTTCTCCTGCAATAGAGAACTTTGGTTTTTGGCGTTCCTCCTCAGAAACCGGATTCATCCTCCCTTGGGCCACCCTTCAGCGTCACTGTGTTTCCAGTTCTCGTCCAAGCTTTTCCTCCAAGGCTCCTTGCTGGCTGCCCGATAAGCGGCATCCTGCGCTTTGGCATCCGGATGAAGCTTGGCGCGGACGACCCCCGCGATAAAGGCGCTGAGCTTCTTAGGAGGCACTTCTTTCTTGAGTCTCGCATACACATCGTCATCCCTCGTAATGTTCAATCGAACAGACATGGTCACCTCCTGCGGCATGAGCAATGCTGCATGCCCTACAGGATACCGTTTCTTGGCAAAGCGCACCAGCATGTGAATGTGATCGCGCTGAGACTCGACCGGCGCAAGGCCGTCTTCGGTGAAGTGATTCGAGGCATCGAGGTCATCGACAAGATCGTCGCCGCTGTCCAATGTACTGCCCCACTTACTTTCCGGGCAGCTTGTTTTTCCTTATTGACCATCCATTCTGCGGAGAATTCGGCATCATCGAGGATTTGTGGCCAAGGGGAAGTCTGAGTACCATCAGCCTGATCCTTTGCTCGGAAATCCCCTCCTGTCTCTCCTCACGATCGATTTGAACAGACTTCGCTGAGTTTCCCGCAGTCCCCATAAGCCTATTCTCCCTGCCCAAATTTCAAGTGGAGCACAACATGTTCAGGGGTGGACAACCTCTGCGCATCGTGCGGATGAATACAGCATGTCGCGAAAAGGATAATCCTTGCCCAATAATAAGGTGAGGAGAATAATAAAGTAAGGCGAACAGAGGGGCCAGTCCCATGAATACCGGGCGGTTCAGTTTCCGAACCACTGGGATGACGGCAGTCCTGATCGGTGGAATCCACGCCGTTGAACTGTTCGCCCCCCCGTGGTGCGGTTGCCTATCTCGAAAAGAGGGCTCCTCCGCAAAGCTGGTGACCAGGCTGGCGAACTGGTCGGCCTTGATCTTTCCGGGTCGGACACGACAACAGAAGAGTTTCACCAGAATCGACATAGGGTGGTAACCCGTGAACATCCTGCTCATTGAGAACAGTCGGAAAGAGGCAGCTCTGCTGCGAGAGGCCCTCTTCGCTATCAAGGGAGTCTCCATTCGGGTCGAGCATGCGGATCGATTGTCGGCCGCGTACTCACGCCTGGACGAGGGAGGCATCGACACGATTCTGATGGATCTCTATCTGCCCGACTGCTCCGGCCTGGAAACGCTCGCACGCGTGCAAGCGCGGGTGCCGGAGGTTCCGGTCGTCATCATGACGCGCATGGCTCACGAAAAACTTGCGATTCTAGGTGTTCAAAAAGGAGCCCAGGACTACATCGTCAAGGATCAGTGCAATGGGGCAGCGGTCTACCGTTCCCTATGCTATGCCCGCGAGCGGAAACGGATGTTTGCGGAGCTGGAAGCGCGCATCACCGAGCGCACGATCGAACTGGCGGTCGCCAATCAAGACCTGAAACGCGACATCGCCGACCGCAAGCAAGTCGAAGCGGTGCTTCGGGAGAGCGAGCAACGGTTCCATACGATGGCGGACACGGCTCCGGTCCTGATCTGGATGTCGGGCCTTGACAAGTTGTGCACCTATTTCAATCAGGTCTGGTTCAACTATACGGGCCGGACGAAGGAGCAGGAACGGGGGAGCGGCTGGGCGGACGGCGTGCATCCGGAGGACTTCGACCGGTGTCTGAAGACGTATACAGAGGCCTTCGATCGGCGCGAGCCTTTCCAGATGGAATACCGCTTGCGCAAAGCGGATGGGCAGTATGGCTGGCTTCTCGATCACGGCGTACCGCGCTTCCTCCCGAACGGCGAGTTCGCCGGCTACATCGGCAGCTGTATTGATCTCACTGAGCAGAAGGATCTGGAGGACCGGCTCCGTAAGGCGGTCAAAGAAAAAGAGAGTCTGTTGCGCGAGATCCATCATCGGGTAAAAAACAATCTGCAAATGATTTCCAGCTTACTGAATCTCCAGGTGGCCTCGATCAAAGACCCGCAGGTCGTGCAGCTGTTCAGGGAGTGTCAAACCCGCATTACCTCGATCGCGCTGTTGCACGAAACCTTGCACCGGTCCAACGACCTGTCGTGTATCAAAATGTCGAACTACCTTCGTACGCTGGCGGGCCACGTGTCCCGGTCCTATGGGGTCGATCCCAAAGCCATTGTACTGGACCTGGTGGTGGAGGATCTCACGTTCGATATCGATACGGCTATGACGTGCGGGATGATTGTCGAGGAACTGCTGTCGAATTCTCTGAAACATGCGTATGCGGTGGCGAAGGAAGGGCGCATCCAGATCGAGCTGCAGGCGCAGAACGCGGGCGCCTATCTATTGCAAGTGAGTGACGATGGGGTTGGCATTTCAAAAGACCGCGTGCGGCGCAACCCGGGCTCGCTGGGGTTGGAACTCGTCAACTTGCTCGTAGAAAAACTGGAAGGCGCGGTCGAACTGCAAAGCGGCCCGGGGACGACATGGCGAATCGCGTTCCACCAATTGCACTACCAAGAAAGGATGTGAAGCCATGGTACCAGCTAAAATCCTTGTTGTGGAAGATGAAACCATCGTCGCGAGGGATATCCAGCAAAGCCTGACCCGCCTGGGGTATGACGTGCCGACGACCGCGACCTCGGGAGAGGAGGCGATCCGCAAGACCAAGGAGATCCATCCGGACTTGATCCTCATGGATATTGTGCTGAAGGGGCAGATGGACGGGGTGGAGACGGTGCAGCAAATCAACCGGCAGTTCGATGTGCCGGTGATCTATCTGACGGCTTACGCGGACGACGCGACACTCGAGCGGGCAAAAACCACGTCGCCGGCCGGCTACATGCTCAAGCCCTTCCATCCGAACGAGCTGCGGCCCACCATCGAACTGGCGCTGCAACGGGCACAGATCGATCGCCACCTTAAAGAAAGCTTGCGGTGGTTGTCGACGACCGTGCGGTGTATGAGTGATGCCATGATCACGACCAACCGCGGCGGGCGCTTGACCTATATGAGTCAGGCAGCTCAGGCGCTGACTGGCTGGCTCCAGCAAGATGCGATGGGGGCTGAATTGACAACCTTGCTCACGTTCGAAGGGGACGGCCCGGTGCAAGCCTTCGAAAATCCGGCGATGAAGGCCATGATGGAGTGCCGGATCATCCGGCTCGATCGTGTGACGTTACGTGCGAAAGACGGCACAATACGACCGGTTGCAGGCAGCACCTCGCCGGTCATCGATGATGCGGGTGTTGTGATCGGGTCGGTGATAGTCTTTCACGATGCGCAGGCGCTGGAACAGCCGGACCGCGGCTTCGAAAGCATCCGAAGCGAACTGCGGCAGGCTGTGGCGCGTGCCCCAGGGGTCATCAATCTCTGCGCCTGGTGCAAGCAGGTGCCGGACACGTCGGGGGAATGGTACGACCTGGACACGTTTATCACGGAACACTCCGGCTTGCGCTTCAATGGCGGGCTTTGTCCGGCGTGCCTGGAGAAGTGTTTCCCGCATTCGTAGCCAGTCGTCGGGCATGTGATAGTCTGTGGAGGCGTTGCATGAAAGTAGTCGTGCTTGTCCTTGCCGTTGTTCGGCCCATGACAGAACAGCTTCTGAGGCCGCGCGTTGCGCGAGCACGGGGATCGTCCCAGCTACCCCGCTCATTTTTTCAGCAGCCTAATTAGAAAAACGCCATGCTGGCGTATGTCACGGTGGAGTTGTACTGATCGGTAATCCCGCGGTCGTAGCGTAAGACCTGCCCACTCTCCGCTTCGATCAACCGCAGCAAGGAATAGATGGGTGAGAAGCCGGAAATCCGGCGCTGGTCCTGCTCTTTCCTGATGTAGGTGGCAAACTCTTCCGGCTGTCGCTCCTCCACCGGCTTCAACATTTCCAGGTCGAACTGCATGCAGCGATGAAAGGAGAAGTCCGTCGGGGGCGCCTTGTCTCCGTAGCGCATGCCTAAATGAGCCAACTCTCCCGCCGCGATCACGCAGTAGGCCCTGCCCGATTGCGTAAGGACCTCTCGAAGTCCGGTCAAGAACTGATCGACCGATTGGCGAACGGTCGGATCCCCCAGGCTCGCAGCGGAAAAGGCACTCAAGATCGGTACGATGGTGAAGGGCTTCTTGCTCCCCACAATGTCCTGAAGAAACGGGAGCTGGAACTCCACGGCTTGCTCCGCTTGGTGGCAGAGATCGTCTTCAAAGAAAGCCGGAAGCTTGGCCTTGAGCTGACTCAGGATCGGTTGGTCGGCGGGCACGACACCGAGAGGCGTCTCGAAATCCTTATCCGTCACGGCAAACACATAGTCCAATCCGGCAGAGGCCGTGCCGATGATGACGAACAGATCCGGCTGCTCTGCATCGTGCAGCTCTTTATAGGCCCAGGCATAGATCGGCCCTGCTTGTTTCAGGTCGTAGGTCGGTGCAACGAGGCCTTTGATCTTTTTCCCCGCATGCTCTGATGGTTTGAAGTCCGGTC
>SPAX01000236.1 GCA_005239475.1 Nitrospira sp.
TGGCAGGAGCACAGGAGCTGATGGCGGGAAGGGGATAAAGAGAAGCGCCGATGGATGATGGTGGGAAAGAAAGAGCGTATCTCGTGAAGCCTGTTTAGTCTCTCGCGAGCTTGTACGATCAACTTCTGACGAACGACGAGATGCGAGAGACGAACCGAGAAGGCAGGCCCGCCACGCGGCGCGAAAGGGTTTCTGCCACCAGTTGATTTCTGCGGATGCGTGTGAGGGATTCCAGAAACCAGAAAGGATTACCGGTAGGCGAACACGTCCATCTGAATCGACTTGATAGGCTTAGCCTCCCCATGAACCATGCGCCGAACTCGTTCGGTTGCGCCGCGGCTGAACACTGGTTCGCCGCAATGGAGGCAGGCCTTCGCCCGCGACTGCGCACGTGCCGGCCAAGGTCCGCCGCTCGCTCACGTACGACCAAGGTCCAGTAATGCGTGAGCACCGCCTCTTCACGAGGCAGACGAAGATGGACGTCTATTTTGCGCACCTGCATTGTCCCTGGGAGCGAGGGACCAATGAGAACATCAACGGATTGTTGCGCCAGTTTTTCCCCAAGGGCACATGATTCAATCGGCTCTCGCGAACTGCAATCAAACGGGTGCAGGCCATGTTCAACAATCGGCCTCGGAAAATCCTGAACTGGCACAGCCCCGCCCATGGCTTTCACTGTCTGTTGCTCAGGACTTTGAATGCACAGCCCCATCGTTCCAGTAGACTGGGGCTATGACTCATTCCCTTCCTTCCACCCGTGAACGGGCGATCCTGGAACAATTTCTCAAGGCGAAGGCCATGGCCTTGTGGGCGGTACGCGCTGCGCAAGCGCAGGTCGTTCCGCCCGGTGTGCTGCAGTTCTTGCGCCGTCATGAGGAAGTGAGGAAGAGGAAGCGCAGCATCTCAAGCAGTTTGAACTACTGTTGGGAACGAGTTCGCACGGCAAGACCGTTCTCCCTCGTATGCCCAGCCAATGGAGGGTCCTCGCGGTGCACCTTTACGGATACGAAACGTTGGGATTGGAGTTCGCAAGGCTGTTAGTCGGCTTGCGGCCTGACCTGACCTCGATTTTGAAAGATGAAGAAGTGCATGTGGGGTTTTTCGAGCATGAAGTCCGTGCCATCCTCGTCCACGGAGAACCTGCCGCTGAGGGTGCGCGACAGGCTGCACAGGCCTGGAGACGGCGGCTGCCTCGCACGGTTGATCGCTATCTTCAGGATGAGAGTCTTGCGCCCTTTCGTGTTGAGCTTCGGCGACATATTCTCGACGTGATCGACGCGCGCTTTCTTGCCGTTGGATTGTTGGCCCGGCCGGAGGGGGAGGGTGCGTCTCCTGTGAAGACGGCAATCGGGGAGGCGGGGGTGTCTCACGTCCACGAGTCACATGGATAAGTCGGGCGCCCGTGAAGCGTGAAGTGGAAGATATCTGATGATCAGTCGATCTGTTGAATGTTCGGAATTCGTCAGATCGACAGATCATCAGATTCCGAAATTGCCTCCTCACTAGACTCGTCAACGTCTCATGCGGCGGCCGAGGCCGGTCGTTTTTGACAGGGGCCTAGGATATCAAGCGCTGCGACGCGATAGGTTTCAGCCAGCGTGGGAAAGTTGAAAATGCCTGAGATCTGACTTCCTGCGCGTTCGTTAAATCTCGCCCGGCCAATTATGCCCTCTCGATAGCGGTTCTGACTCGCCATGTCAGCGTTTCCGAAGGAAATAGGATGTCGCTTCCACTGCCCGTACGGATATTTCTCCCCTCGGATCGGGCGGATCTTCACGTGCTGCGATCCTGCTCGACCCAAGTTCATTTCGATATCCTCCACAGGGCCTGAGCCGTCCAGTCTTTGTCCGACCTTGTTGGCACAAACGAATAGTAGTTGAGCAGGTATGTGGAGCATGGGTGCGTGACCTGGCTGAACCGCCAGGTGCATATAAAGGTGGGTCCTGGCTTAATAGTGTGCGTCGATCCGATGCTCCTACGGGTGGTTTGGGTGATTTACTTAGAAAATTGTAGCAATAATGGTATGTTACATCGGGAGAACAGATACGACGAACACGCTGATTGTATTGGTGGAAGACATTCCCGACGATGAAACGTGGCGCTGGGGGCTTTCAAGGAGATCACTATCGTCAACCAGATTGTCCTGGCGCGCGCCGGGGTGGAGACTCTGGACTTTCTGCTCGGCACTGGGGCCCTTGAGGGCCGCGACACCAGGGTCATGCCAGCAATGATTCTAGTTCCCCATGATCGACGGGCTCGAGGTGCTCAAGCGGGTGCGGGCGGACCTCCGGACCAAGTCGCTGCGGGTGGATTTTGCGTAGTTGGCAGAGGCCGTGCGGCAGCGGAAGCTCTAGTGACTGGTGCTCAACAAACAGCCCCTTGCCAAGGAGGTTCTCGATAGATGGCCCGCCCTCTCCGAGTGTTGCTGATCGAGGATGACGAGGACGATGCAGCTCTGATCCTGCGCGAACTACAGCGCGGCGACTATGAGCCGGTCTCCCGGCGTGTGGAAAACCCCGGCGCCATGCAATATGCCTTGCAGCAGGAAAAGTGGGACATCGTCTTGGCGGACTGGACCCTGCAGCAGTTCAGCGGCCTCTTCGCGCTGGAAATGTTGAAATCTCAGGGCTTGGATATTCCGTTCATTATCGTATCGAGAACGATCGACGAAGAGACGGCCAGGTTGGCATTGAAAGCGGGGGCGCACGATTACGTCGGCAAACAAAATCTCGAACGGCTCGTCCTGACCATCGAGCGGGAGCTGCGGGAAGCGGACGGCCGCCGGGCGCGCCGGGAGGCGGAAACGGCCTTGGCTGCCAGCGAGGAACGGCTGCAGCTGGTGGCGCACGCCACGAACGACGCCTTACGGGACTGGGATCTCTCGACGAACGGAATCTGGTGGAACGAGGGGCTCTCCTCCTTGTTCGGCTACCAGCCCCGAGATATCGAACCGGGCGTGGAGTCCTGGTACGGCCGCCTGCATCCGGCCGACAAAGACCGCGTGATCGCCAGTTGCTACGCCGCGATCAACGGCGGGGCGACGACCTGGTCAGAGGGCTATCATTTTCGCCGCGCGGACGGAACCTACGCCGAGGTGCTGGACCGCGGCTACATCGTGCGAAACGTCCGGGGCCAGGCCCTGCGTCTGATCGGCGCGATGATGGACCTCACCGCTCTCCGGAAGGCGTATACGGAGTTGCAAGAAAGCGAGGCGCGTGGTCAGACGGTGCTGGAGTCGTCGCTCGACGCCATCATCGGCATGGACGAGCACGGAACCATTACGGATTGGAACTCGAGCGCGGAAACACTGTTCGGATGGAGCCGCAAGGACGCGCTGGGACGCTCCCTGGCCGAGACGATCATTCCGCCAGACCAGCGGGAGGCCCATCATGCCCAGCTCCGCCAATTTATAGAAACGGGCGAGAAGACGATGTTCAACCGACGGCGGGAGACGACCGCATGGCGGAGGGATGGCACGGAATTCCCCGTCGAGTTGTCGATCGTGCCGTTGAAGGAGGGCACGGCGTACCGCTTCTACTGGTTCATTGTCGATATCAGCGAGCGCCGAGCGGCGGAGGCAAAATTGCGGCAGACCGAGGATCAGCTGCGGCAGGCGCAGAAGATGGAAGCCGTCGGCCAGCTCGCCGGCGGGGTGGCGCACGACTTCAACAACCTCCTCACCGTCATCACAGGCTATACCGATCTTCTCATGAGCGATCTGCCGGCTGGTGCGCCGACACGGGTGGAGTTGGAGGAAATCAGGAAGGCGGCGGAACGCGCCTCGTGGCTGACCCGACAATTGCTCGCCTTCAGCCGCCGCCAGATCTTGGCGCCGCAGGTCTTGGACCTCAATGTCTTGATCGGCAACTTCGAACAAATGCTGCGTCGTCTGATCGGCGAGCACATCGCGTTAAAGACCGAATTGGCTCCGTCCCTTGCGAGGATCAAGGCCGATCCAGGACAGATCGAGCAAGCGATCATGAATCTCGTTGTCAACGCCCGCGATGCGATGCCGCTGGGCGGGCACTTAGCGATTGAGACCGACACGGTCTTCCTGGATGAGTCGTATCCGATAAAAGCCGCGGAAACGCCGCTGGGCCGCTACGTCCTTTTGGCGGTCAGCGACACGGGGTGCGGGATGGATGCCGAGACGCAGAAGCGTATTTTCGAACCGTTCTTCACGACCAAGGAAGTCGGCAAGGGCACGGGGCTCGGCCTCTCGACGGTCTACGGCATCGTCAAGCAGAGCCATGGGTTCATCTGGGTCTATAGCGAGCCGGGCCGTGGTACGACGTTCAAGATCTACTTGCCGGCGGTCGATGAGGGCATCCCAGCGGCGAAGGAGGAGTCCCGCCCGGCCGAGCAGCGGAGTGGCGTGGAAACGATTTTGCTGGTCGAAGATTCCGCGCCGCTCCGCACCCTGACGGAAAAAATCCTGGAACTCAGTGGCTACACGGTGTTGGCAGCGAGCAATCTGGACGAGGCGGTAAAGAGAGCGAACGAGCGCAAGTGGAAGGTTCACTTGCTGCTGACCGACGTCATCATGCCCGGAGGCAGCGGGCCGGACGTCGCGGCCCGTCTCAACGAACGATGCCCGGGTCTCAAGACCCTGTATATGTCCGGCTACACCGGCATGGCGGTGGCCCACCAGGGGATTCTGGAGGCTGGGGCCCCGCTGCTTCAAAAACCATTCACGCCGGAGATGCTTCGGCAGAAGGTGCGTGAGGTGCTCGACGAACCCCGGCGGGACAATGCATGACGGTCCCCGGCGGGGCATGGCTCTTGTCGGACGAACCTCCGGGCGCAGACTTCATGTCCAGAAGCAGCATAATCCCTGCTGCCTGAAATCGAAGAATGCTTGTGTGTTGGACTGGTTTCTATAAAATGTAGGTGATTAGTGATGAATACTAAGCGATGACTGGTTAGAAGGATAGGGGAACAACCTTGCTCGGACTCCGCGGCATGCGGGAGCAGGCCGTTCTGTTCGGCGGCAGGCGCCACATCCATGGCGCTCTAGACAAGGGCACAATCGTCCAATCGTGGATTCCCCAGCGGAGCGAGCATGCCGAGAATCCCACTCGAGAAGCCGCGTAGTTTCCTGATCGTCGATGATCACGCCATGGTCCGGCGAGGGCTCAGGCAGGTGGTCGTCGAGGAGGTGAGCACCGGCCAGTCTGCGCTCGATGCGGTGCGCCTGGGAGAGTGGGCCTTCGTCATCCTTGACATCAACCAGCCGGACAAGAACGGTCCGGAGGTATTGAAAGACCTCCAAGCGCTCCGCCCCGCCCTGCGATCCTTATCCTTAGCCACCATGTTGAAGAGCAATATGCGGCTGGCCGGCCATCGGACCGGCGATGTCGGTGCGGCAGCATCTGAGGATCATACGAAAGGAGATTCATGATACCGCGCATCTTGGTCATCGACGACGAAGCAAGCATCCGGAATCTCTTGCTCAACGTGCTGAAGCGAAAGGGGTATGAGGTATTTCTGGCAGACAGCGGGCAGAAGGGAATCGACATGTTCGAGCGGAATCATCCGCTAATCACGATTCTGGACCTTCATATGCTGAACCTCAACGGTCTCGAGGTCTTGAGTCGCCTGCGGGCCCTCGATCCCAAGGCCTGCGTGATCATACTGACCGGGGTCGGATCGAAAGAACTAGAGGCAAAGGCCCTCACATTGGGGGCGAGTGATTTTTTGAAAAAAGGATTCTCGCTCTTCGAATTAGGGGAGGCGTTGCGGCGGGCGACGGCCCAAATGAGCAAGGACTCCGTTCCTGCAATGGCGGCCGGCTCGCGAGGTCGATAACGAGAGACCGCGCAAGAGCGGGAAACAAGGAGCCAACGATGTCGCGTCTGGAGCGAAGTACTTCAGGGTTGAGATCTGGCTCGACGCCCCGCATGCAACGCTGACGGTCGATCTTGCCGTGATGCGAT
>SPAX01000237.1 GCA_005239475.1 Nitrospira sp.
CCCAGGGATGTTCGTGTGGATGGTTGCGCGACAGGAGCCACCAGAGGAGTCCCATCCCGATTCCGAGCAGACTTGCGAGATAGAACACGGTCGGCCATCCCCAGTTCACCATCACCCATGCGGCAATGGGCGGGGTAATAGCAGAACCTAATCCGATGCCTCCGATCGCGATCCCGATGCCGAAGCCTCGCGCATCAGCCGGGAACCAGTTGGTGACGGCGCGATTGAAAGCCGGCAGCGCGACGGCTTCTCCCATCCCCAGGCAGAACCGCACAAACATCAGCGCGCCGACAAGCCCGAAGAGGTTCACGAGTGAAGACGCAGCCACCATGGCTGTGAAGGCCGTGCAGAGCGACCACCAGAGGAGCGCGACGGTGAGCACCACTCGGACGCCCCAGCGATCGGCCAACCGTCCACCGGGAATCTGAAACAGGGCGTAGCCGACGACGAAGGCCGAGAAGACCCAGCCCATCTGTTGATCGGTCATCCCATAGGCCGGCATCATCTGTCGAGCGGTCACTGAAATATTGACGCGGTCGATATAGGTCACGACGCTGATGAAGAAGAGCAAGGCGAGGATGAGCCAGCGTATCCGTGAGGGGCGAGTCGTTAGTGTGTTCACAAGGTTGCGTCGTGGGGTCTGTCCATCGGGATGCCGGTGCCGGATTATACAGACTCCCGGCTCGCGTCACTACTTGCAGGATCCTGAGCAAGTCCGCCAGCGCCACAGACCGTGATATGCCCGAAGCGCGAGAACTGCTATTGAAGACACTCATGGCGGAAGAGCAGGAGGAAAGGGTGGTGGGAAGTCTCCGCCAAACATCGCGAAATTGGGTATAATACAGCGGCAGAGGACAATGGGGTGAGAGAGCCAATCACACAGGGCACAGCCACGGTGGTCGCATCGGCGCAAGTGGAACAAGCGGCCCGGGCCAGGCCGTTGATTCATGCGCTCCTCTTCGTGCTCGGCTTTTCGGTCATCTTCGTCGCCTTGGGCATGGTGGTGAGCGGCATCGGCCAACTGGCATTTGACCTCCGGGCTCCGCTGGCCAGGATCGGGGGTGTCGTCGTCATCCTGTTCGGCCTGGCGACGATGGGCCTGTTCGGCGCTCTATCGAGACGGTTGGGCCACCTGGAAGATTCCGCCGCTGAAGAAGGTGCATACTGGTGGCTGCTGCCGGTTGGCTGGATGAAGGGCGGAATTGACCTCTTTCTGCGCTATTTCTACGCCGACACCCGCGCCGATTGGGGCCGGCGCAGTGGCAGCGGCTATGTGCCCTCCTTCCTCATGGGCATGTTCTTCTCGGCGGGTTGGACGCCGTGCATCGGCCCGACGCTGGGCGCAATTATGGCGCTGGGCTATTCCACCGCGACCATCAGCCAGGGCGCATTTCTGCTTTCGGGCTATTCGCTGGGCCTGGGAATTCCCTTCGTTCTCTTTGCGCTGGCACTGGATCGCGCTAGCGGCCTGTTGCGCTCGCTCAAGCGCCACATCCGGACGCTTCAGTTGATTAACGGCGCGCTGCTCATTCTCATTGGCTTTGCCCTCCTGACGAAACAGTTGGCGATCATCGCGCGCTGGGCGGAGGACCATAACCTCTATCTGGATGTGGGTTCCCTGGGCGGAACGACGCCCACATTTTTCATCGCCATCTTGGCAGGGCTGCTCTCCTTCCTCTCACCCTGCGTCCTGCCCCTGGTGCCGGCCTACGTCTTTTATCTGACCGGGCGCACGATCTCGAAGACCACAGCCAATTGAGGACGCTCGAGACGGATTTCCCCTCAAGGGACATCTGCTGGCAGTGACCTGTTCCTCGCGAACGCGCAAGGGCGGAGAAATACTGGTGGTGCACGCGATGGTGGCTGAAAACGGAGGGCAGCACTGACCTGTGGTCCGAGGAGCTCCTGCTCTATAAAATCGACTTGGTCAACAGGCGCAAGGTGGACCGAGGTTCCCTCGACCACATCGGCAGCCATACAAGGCCACGAACAGAGTACGGTGGCATGGGTAGGGCGTCATGATGCGCAGGCCGTGCAGCATGCGCTGTCAGCTGCAGATACGCCATAGCGCTCAGCAGCACGAGCCATACTGCCACTACTCCAACGGCCAGTCATTGAAGCACACTCTTCATGGGTTATTATCGGAGCGATGCAGCTTTAACCGTGGCTTGTGGACTGAAGCCGATCCACTACCTCCTGGATCTTCTGTTCGGTGAGTAGCCCGCCCTTGATGTACCCCTGCACCACACCCTTCTCGTCGACAAAGACACTGACAGGTAGCCCAAACACGCCGAACTGATTGGCCACTTTGTTGTCGCGATCCATGAGGACCGGGTACGTATAGCCGTGCTTTTTGATATGCTCTCGCACTGTTGCATCATCTTCCAACTCATTGATCGCGAGTACCACAAAGCCTTTATCACGGAGCTTGTTGAAGATGGCTTGCATGGCCGGCATTTCCGTCGTGCAGGACTTGCACCAGGTGGCCCAGAAGTTCATGAGCACGATCTTGCCGCGATAGTGACTCAGGCTCTGCGACTTGCCCTCCAAGTCGATCAGGCTGAAATCCTCTGCCTGCATGCCGACTGTCGGGACTCGCGATCCCATGCTCCACCCGTCGAAGGCCGGCAATCCCGCCAAAGCAACAAGCAGCGCGATCACCAATAACACGGTGCTGGTTTTCCTCGGTCGCATGTCAGCCTCCTCCGCTTTAACCGCTTCACTTACGATGGGTTCAGCATTTGGAACGAGCGTGTACGCCCAAAGATGTAACTGGTTCCCTGCGCCAGACGGACGTTCCTCCAGAAAACTGGATCATCTAATAAAAGCATAGATGCTTCTATCGCTGACTCCGGCTGACCAGTTCCGGCAGGGTTAGCGGCGCTTGCTGGGTCGAGATCCGAGCAAGGGTTGGAATGTCGCCTCAAGGTTAATCTCTAAGATTTAGCGTGGTGGCTGAGGTAGCGGATGATGGCCTCACGCTCCGGCTCAGTGAGAGGCGGGAGCCCTCTTTCGCGGATAAGACCGTCCATTAGTGGCAGAACCTCCTGCCATTCCGCCATCGTCCGGAACCGGGGGTCCGGCACCCCATGGCCTCCTCTATAGGACGTGCCGTGGCAGCCTCCACAACGTTGCGCGAACACCCGCCCATCGGGAGTGTCCAGGTCTGGGATTCCGGTAAACACCCCACCACACCCTACCACCCACATGAACGCCAACAGTCCCGCTACAGATCTTCGTGTGCGTTGGGCACTCTGGATTTCTTTCCCGAAGCGTTTAGTAATGCTGACCATCACACGCGAGCTCAATGCAGAATATGAAGCTGTAGGTCATCGAAATATATCACAGCGTCAGATTTGAGGAGAAAAATGTGTCAGGAACCATTGTTGCCTGACCAGCTGTCCCAGCCCCGCCAGCCGCCCACCGCGTCCGAGAATTGAAGAGCAGATGGTGTATAGCCTAGGGTGAAGAGTTACAGCGACCTCAAGCGGGAACGTCGACGTATTCGACTTGGCTGCTGGGTAGGGGGATTGGAAGGCCGTCCGACTTGAGCCCTTCGATATGAAACTCGATGGCTTCTCGGATGAGGGATTCGGTTTCTGCCACGGTGGCGCCGGTGGCAATGCAACCCGGCAAATCGGGAACATACGCCGCATAGTTTGCAGGGGCCTTCTCGATCACGATGGCGTAACGCATGTTAGTTCGCTCCCTTTCTCCAACCGGCTTGTTTAAAGATACTATTCAGAGTTCCAGGAGGCAAGTCATCGCTGGGTTTGCCTGCAACGGTCACACGGCCCGGTTTCGTCTGGTGCTTGAATTGTCTGTGGCTGCCTTTGGTTGCGACCAGGAACCAGCCGTCTTCTCGCAATTTGTCCAGTACATCGCCAACTTTCACGGCATCAGTTTAGCGCAGTCGTTGCAAGAAACCAAACCCGCTTTACGCGTGCGTGACACCAGTTAAATGCTATTGTCTCGAAAGCTCAGCCCCGTCAGCCGCCCACCGCGTCCGTGTTCGTCGACCCCGTCGTATTCCCGTTCTCATTCTTAATACGCTCGCCTTCTGAGGACGGGAAGCGGTATCAACTACCTTCCTTCAGTTTGTGGCGCTCGTGCTCTTTGTGGCGGTCAGGTCGTTGACCAAGTTACGGAAGGTATCGTTCTTCATGAAGCGCTGAAAGGATGAGTTCTGGCGTGGATCGGGCATCACTTCTTTGCCAGAACTCTGATTCTTTCGATGGCGAAACGCTGTCGTGAGCGACTGCATCGCATGATCGAGGTCGTTCATTTCCGCAAAAGCGCGGGCTAAATTATAGTGGAACATCGGATAAGTGGGGTCGGCCTGTATCCCATGATCAAATGTGGCCTTTGCTTTCTTGAGATGACCGGTCATCCCATAGGCGATACCTAAACTGTCTATAAGACCGCGCCAAAGAGTCCTGTCCAGTTGCGGCTCTGCTTTTTCAAGTTCGAAAGCTTCCTGGAATAGTGGAATGGCTTCGGCGTATTTGCTCTGCTGGTAAAGTGCGTTTCCTCTACTGAGTAATTGCATGCTGCTGGGCGGTGTCGGCGCTCTTGGTGTCGGCGCCTTGATCTGTATAATCTCTGAGGGCCCTGACTGCAAGTGGATAGATTTGAGAATTGATCGAAAGAGCGGCGCATCGGCTGTGGTGTATTGCACCTTTGAAAGATGGATGTCGGCGTAGACGTTGTCTTGTGCCATGCACGCATACACATGCTTTTGATCCAGCCGGGCACCCTGGATCTTTTGAAGGGTATATTCAAGGGTCGGTATCTCGCCGTCGGCGTTGAGATTGATGTTCTGCCCACGGGTGACAAACGGGCCTTTCTGTATCAGTTGGAGCTGTTCCATGCATCCTTGTGCTGATGCCTGGGTTGGAACTTTCTCAAGGGTGACAGACACGTTGAGTCCCGTCTTCGGATGTGAGGCCATGAGATAACGGCGACCGTCCGGTTTGACCTGGTCGATGTCTTTTTTGAAACCGGTTAAGTTGATCGAAAGTCCCAAGCCCTTCTCGGGCCACGCCACAAATGTCGGAGGTTCGTCCTTTCCAATAGCAGCCTGTGAGATGCCAGTCGGTTCTGCCAGCATGAAAAACCATAGGCTGACAGCGCAACCCATGATCACGTCCACAACACCAGGCTGTATTCTTTGGCTCGCCATGTGTTTTCCTCTGATGACAAGATGTCGTTCTTGCACGGCCAGTGTATGGCATGATCTGGTTCCTCCAAAAAGAATTGCTATTTATGGCATGAGCTAAAAGGAAGGCTAAGATAAGTATGATGGGGGTAAGCGGGAACAGTCTATTGTTCTGATGCCTCGGCCCCGCCAGCCGTCCACCGCGTCCGGTCCTTGTCGTTTGTGGTCTGTCTGGTTCATCTGGTTTATCTGGTTAGTCTGGTTCAACCAAATCAACGAGATAAACCAAACAAACAAAAGCAACCAGCTGGGTTTCACGTCTCACGGCTTGGAGCTCCCCCTCCTAAGGTAGGATACCGCTCATCGTGCCTGCTTCGGTACAATCCGGCGTCACGGAGGCTGTGATGGCGCCCCTGCATTATTCTCGGACCTATCATCGGTTCCCGCTTTTCTATCCGGTCATCTTCGGCGGGGCTCCATTCATCGGCGAAGGCAATCTGACCAACCTGTCGCTGATGGGGTGCTCCGTTATGTGCCATCGAGAGGTCCTCTGTGGCAGTGACGTGCGCGTGAGTGTCCTGCTTCCCAACCAGACGTCGGCGCTGTCCATTGACCTTGGCACGATCAAATGGGTCCA
>SPAX01000238.1 GCA_005239475.1 Nitrospira sp.
TACAACGAGGGGAAGACGAACAGATCGGCAGATGAATACAACAACTGCAGATCGTTCGTGGACAACCGTCCCGGGCAGAGCACCTTTTCCGATAAGCTGCGCCTTCTCGCCGTTTTCTCATAGTCCCCGAACGGATGGATAGGCGAGCCGACAAGGACCAACATTCTCGACCCCAGTTTCTTCCGTACCATCTCCGCCGCTTCAAGAAATATCTGGTGATTCTTGCGCGGGTCTGCCCCGCCAATAAATAAGACATAATGTTCGGCTGTCAGACCGATCCGTTTCCGCAACTCCGCCATCGCCTGATCGTCCTGGCGTGGCACAAAATCCTCCGACACTCCGTTGGGAATCACCCTGATGTGCTCACGTTTCAGCCCATAAAGTTCCACGAGTTCTCTAGCGGAAAACTCTGACACCGTGATGGTTTTTCTGGCTCGTAGCGCGGTTTGTCTCGTCTTGAACGACGACGGCCATTGGCCCAACATCTTCTTCGAGTACTCGGGGTGGCGATCCAGCCAGAGATCGTGAATAGTTACGACCCCGCCATAGCGCCCGACTATCTGCATCTTGAAGTTGGTCCCATGGTACAGATCCAATTGATCGGACGACCCCCGCTTCTGCATCCCCCATCGGCTCGAGTTCATCCACTCAAGCCGCTCAGCGCCCGGCCACGACTTCACAGAGTCAGGCTGGTCAGCGCCCGGTTTGGCATAGGCCAGAAAGTCAATTCCCTCTTGCTGTGCCAGCATCGTACGGAGCAGGTGGTAAGAGTGCCACCCTACCCCGCCCAGATCGCCTACCATCGGATTAGCATCAAAACCGACTCTCATCCTCGACCCTTCTGTACTCCCAGCACCTCACCCCCACAATATGCGGCACCCGCCAGATATCGTTCCCATGAATCATCGCTGAATCCTGTCGATTAGAGGCCCCTAGACGTGGACACATCACGTTCCGCCCACCTGATAGATCCAAGCCCATACACGTAAAAAAATCGTGTGCCCACTACCGCTTCCCTGGCTGAGGAGTAGTCTGCCTGGTAGCGTCCCACAGCTTGGCATACTTTACGAAGGTATACATACTGGCGAACACGCAGACAATGAGTCCGTTTACTCCATCGCGAAACCCCTGCTTCAATACATAGGTTTTGACCCCGATCACCAGGGGACGGAAGACCAGGTCTATCCAGCCAACCGTCCGAACCGTCTTGGCCTTCTCCTGGGCTGCCAACGTGGTATAGAGCCCGAACTTCTTGAAGTGATCCTGAATGCGCCGCTCCGTGTAATGATCGAGATGCCCGGCCAATGTCCCAATCTCTCCATCGACGATGAGATTTTCATGCACGGCGACATCGTTATACTGAGCCAACCCCCGCCGAAAGAGGCGCACTTGATAATCGGGGTAGACCCCGCCGCCTCGCACCCAGGCACCGTAAAAAAAGTTTCGCCTAGGAATCCGATAGGCCACGGGAGCACCAAGCCTCCATCCCTCGATGCAGGTCCGCACTTCTCCACGAAGTTCTTCGGTCACTCGTTCGTCGGCATCGAGGATCAGGATCCAGTCAGACGACGCCTGTGCCATCCCGAAATTCTTCTGCAGGCCGAAGCCGGGCCAGGGGCGAACAGAGACCCTCACCCCACAGGCACGGGCCAACTCCACGGTATTATCACAGCTCTCCGCATCGACCACGATAATGTCATCCGCCCATCGAACCGACGCCAGACAATCGGCAATATTCCGTTCCTCATTCTTCGTGATGACAATGCACGCCAGTGTTGGCCTGCTGACTGACTCAGTCACAACCCGACCCTCCTCTACAAGCGGAATCCTAACGCAGCCTGCACCTACCCGCGAAATCCTCGGCGAGCGACTTCCCGATAGAAGTTCCAGTTGAACCACCGGTTTCGCCATGGTGCCCAACGCTTTGCTGATCCAATGCGTGCCTACATGACAAGCGGATGCGATCCACCGAACTCTTTCAACATGGCATAGTCCTCAAACTGAAAGCTGTCGTGAGCCAGTTGCCTGGCCTCTGCGGCAGGAACGTGGCCTCCATGATAGACCGTCACTTGCTCCCATTTTTTCCGTCATCGTTTTAGGGTCCTTCATCCACCCATAGTGAAAGACGCGCCCGTCCGACGGGGCAATCCATTCCTTCGGTCCGCTCTGAAGATATTGCTGCGTCGCCTTGAGATGAAACCCCACGGCATCGCCACAGGACTCCACCTCACCGTTGTTCCGAATGATCCGTACGGCCTTGTAGCAGAACCAGGGATTGCTCGACCAATAGTCTGCGATAAAATGCAGATACCGGAACAAGAGCCCTTTCACCGCCGGATTACCAAGATGGCGGCGCATCACCTCCTGGATGATCGGCAAATCCTCCTCGTGCACGACCTCGTCGGCTTGAATGTAGAACGCCCAATCGTCGGTACAGTGTGGCAACGCAATATTGGTCTGTTGGGCGTAGATCAGTCCATCTTTTCGCAGCGTCTCGTCCCAGACCGACTCCACGATTTTGATCTTCGGGTCGCCGATCGAGCGAATCAGCTCAAGCGTGCCATCCTCGCACCGCCCGACATTCACGATGAACTCATCGACCACCG
Source organism: Nitrospira sp. (assembly GCA_005239475.1). Lineage (GTDB taxonomy): Bacteria > Nitrospirota > Nitrospiria > Nitrospirales > Nitrospiraceae > Palsa-1315. The sequence continues at coordinate 2,607 of SPAX01000238.1, forward strand.
GCAAAATGGAACGGATCGACTCCACGACCGGATAGTCGTACTTCACCACGTTCCGCACGAACGTAAATCCGCTCACCTTCATAGACAGGCCAAGGTTAAGGTTGAGGTTTAGGCAGAATGCTCCGTAACGCGACGCTGATCTTTCGGAGGTGGCGTTTTACCCTCATCCTAAGCCTCAGCCTCAACCTTTCTTCGTGAGCTCCCAGAATTTCGCATACTTGATGAACGTGTAATAGGCATAGAGTCCGGAAAGAATCAAGCCGGGCATACCATCGAGGAAGCCGGCCCGCTGCACATACATCTTCAGAAACGCCCCAAGCGGATGGGTGATCAGTTGATGGGAGGAGAATCGACGGCCCTGCTCCGTCATGCGACGGGCCATCAGGTCGGAGTAGCGATCTTGCTTCGCCACGTAGTGATCGATGTCTCGAAATGGATACTGCAGCGCGGGGCTCTTAAGAAACCCTACCGGCCCATCACAATCGAAACTCTCATGGACGAGTTCTTCGCGGTAACGAAACCGTCCCTTTCGAAACAACTGCGGTTGCCGATAATCGGGATACCAGCCGCAATGTTCGATCCACCGACCCAAAAAATAGTTTTTCCGTGGCACAAAGTAGGCATCCGCTTCCGGTCCGCGGTCGAGCAGCTGCCGAATTTCTTCCCGCAACTCGGGCGTCATCCGCTCATCGCTATCTAGACTGAAGACCCACTCATGAGTCGTGAGTGCGACGGCCTGATTGCGCAGATCACCGAATCCTTTGAAGTCAACCTGATAGACCTTATTCGTAAACTCACAGCTGATTGCAGCGGTCTGATCTGTACTGTGGGAATCCACGACGATCAACTCATCCCCCCAACCTGCCACAGACTCGAGGCAAGCCCGCATATTGGGCTCGTCGTTGTAGGCGATGACATAGACCGACAATTTAGACATGCACGACCCTGAGCGGAGCGGGCTGCGGCAGAACGATGTTGCCCCGCCTGGAATCCAATACCCCGCAAGTCTGGGATAGCCCGGTCTGTCTGGTGATCTGGTCTGTCTGGTTGGTCTGGTCTATCTGGTCTATCTGGTCCATCTGGTTTGTTTTGTTTCGTGACCCAGTGAAACCAAATACACGAGACAGACCGGACAGACCAAATGGAAATGACAGGTTGGCAGACTTTTTCAGCATCCTGCTAGACATGGAGCACCCTCAAGGGGGAAGGATCTCCGGCCACCTGAAACACATGCTGTGCAACTGTTTCGACCGTCAGCCGGTCGAGACAGTCCCAATAGGGACAGGCCTCGTAAATACATTTTTCGCACGTCGGCACATCAGGACGCAGGACCAGTCCCTTGCCGAGCGGCTGCCAACGCGTCGGAAGATTGTTGCGCCGCGGATCGAACAGACTGACGTTCGGAACCCCACAGGCCGCGGCAATATGGGCCGGGCCTGTGGCTCCGGAGACCACCGCGTGACTCGCCGCAATCACGGCCATTAACTCGCGGACTGATAACTGCCCCATGAGATTCAGGACCGAGGCAGGAAGCGGCTCGTCACTATTCATGTGCTGGTTAAACATATCTGCTTCCGCCTGGCTTCCGGTCAACACCACCCCCACGCCCTTCCGATGCAACTCATGCGCGAGCGAATGATAGTGTTCAACGCGCCAGCGCCGAGCCGCAACCCCGCCTGGATGGAGCACGACCCTGGGTGTCGCCATCCCGCGTAACCGCTCTTGTCCCCGCGCTCGTTCTTCATCAGTCAGCACGAGATTCGGTGGGGACACGATACAAGGTTGTAAACCAAGCCCCGCGAGCATGGCGACGTTATACGCGGTTTCATGTTTGGAAAAATCCT
>SPAX01000239.1 GCA_005239475.1 Nitrospira sp.
CGGTATAGACGCGGTTTCCAATGCAGCCAAAACTGGTGGCGGTTGTGTCAGATTGCAGTGATTCCGGCAGTACGGAGCAGGTCGGACGCCCCATCGTCGCGCCACCACCGGCTACGCCGGCGGACTGTGCCGCTTCCGCCAGCAGCATCAGCTGCTTGACGGTCCCGCGGACCAGCACCACGTCCGGAGTGAAGGTGGCCTGCGCAAGTGGCGCATAGACTGATACGTGAAAGGTCCCTTGACGACGCGGGATCATTTGAATTTCTGCCATTGTGAGATACTGCATCCCAACCATGGTCTGCACCAGACCGTTCAACTCAGTCGCGACCTGTGGTGGCAGATCCACACCGTGGGTATGGGCCCCGACCGGACAGGTATAGTGATCCGAGGCCTCTGTATAGAAGACCTGACCCTCAGCTGCCAACTTCCAATAGCCGCATCCTGCTGCTGTAGGAGATGCGACTCGCGGAATGCCCGCCGGGACCGTATCTCGAAATGCGACAGCCACTGGCGGTAGCTTCAGTCCCAACAGTTCCTGCATCTGCGTGCCTTGTGTCATGAGTTCAGTTTCCACTTTTTGTTCTCCCTCTTAGTATGTGACTCCATCCAACCGTTTTAGCAGGCTGCAAAAAACTTTGTAGGCATGCCAGAACCAGCCTGGCCTGTCTGGTTATCTGGTCTGTCTAGTCCATCTGGACAGTATCATGCAACCAAACAAACCAGACAGACCGAATAGACCAAATGAACAAGACAGGCTGGCGGCCTTTTTCAGCATCCTGTTAGATTTCCCCATGCCCCTTCGTCAAGAGCGGCCTAAATTGCCGGGTTGTCGGCTCAGCGCAACAGAACCATGATTCTGTCAAACGAGGCGGCTTCGGACGATCAGGCCTGCGCGCCCTTGTTCGAGTCGAGGATTCGGTCTGTCTGCCGGCTATCTCATCGGCAATCGCTCGAATGCGACCAAAGGTCACTATCGCATCTTCCTCTTCCTTGGCACTGGCTTCCACGATCGCGCGGACGGCCTGATGTAGCCGATCCATCCGCTCATCCGGGTGTGTCCAGGGGTATTGAAAGCCGGCCTGATCCAGAGCACCGAGAAATCGCTGAATATCTGACTGAGCGAGAAGAGCCGACCCAGGTGGAATCAAGAGACGAATGCTCAATTGTACCGGATCGGTTGCGTCGATGAGATCGTGCTCTTCTACCATATCTAACATGAGGAGGTAATCGTTCAGACTGGTCCAGGGCGTGAAGGCGACGAGCGATGGGCGAAGCGCGATGCCGGCCTCGCGTAGAATGTCGAGCGCCGACATGATATCAGCTCCTGTATGCCCTTTCTGAAGCAGATCGAGAACATGGTCACTGAACGACTCCACGGCAGAGATGACGAACAGGCACCCCTGAGCACTCAAGTCTGGCATCAGAGCACGGCGCTTCAAGAGGTGCTCGATCTTCGCGGTGAAATCAAAAGTGAGGCGTGGGAACTCCTCGTGCATTGCGCGAACGATGCTCATGGAGTGCCCCGGCCCGTTCAGAAAATCCGGGTCTCCAAACGTCATATGTGTCGCGCCTGCCTGCACCTGGCGTCTGATGTCCTCCAGGACGACGGCTTCCGGGACGAGAAAGAAGCGCCCGTCATAGACCGGCACGATCGGACAATGGAGACAGTGATGGAGGCATCCGCGGCTGGCCTCGACGTATCCGACCAACCGCTCCGTGCCGTTCTGCTCGAGCCGGGCATATTGGTCCAACATCGGGAGTCCGCTGCGACTGGGGATTGGGTGCGTGACCGTTGAGGCTGTTGAGGCATAGACACGCTGCAACCAAGGACCGACCACCCGGTTTCGAGAACTGACTCCTTCGAGGAGGCTGATTGGCTGCCCTCGTTCGAGCGCCTCAATGAGTGAAACCAGCGGGATCTCATACTCGCCACCCACCACAGAATCGGCCAGCCTTTTGAGCAAATATTCCGCATTGATCGAGGCGTATAGTCCATAGAAACAGATGTGGCAATCCTGATTCATCGCCCGAATCAGCTCGGCGACCCGCACCCCAAGCCGGAGCGCCGTGTGCATGGGGACCGAGATACCGACAAATCGCGCTAGCCGGAGGGCCGACTCATCTATGTTCTCAACCGCGATATCGAGACCGACCGGCGCAAACCCCACTTGTTCGAGAAATCCCATCGGTTGGGCGATACCAAGAGGTTGGTGCCCCAGCTCATAACATGACACGAACATAATCGCGCCGGGCTGTCTCAGCAACGACTGTCCTTCTATGGATTCGGCAACTTGTCCCATCACACGGTTCTCCAACTCAGTACGATTTCACTGTAACCCACCCCTGAGAGTAGGCGCAATGTGCTTACGTGGGCGCGTGGGACAAGCTCCCGTGGGTAGCCGTGTTTCAAGATCAGGGCGGCCTCACGGCCGGCATCCGATCATGTGGTTCACACAACTGAACGGCCCGGGCCGGTCGCATGGTGTGTTTCGAGCGGGGCTGGTGGATACGCAGGGTGTTTTACAGTAGACTTGCCTCCCGGGGGGATATGGTCGCTCGCCATGCCAGGCTACTAGGCGAAACGGCGTGAGTCGGCGTCGTGTTTGTATAAGAGGAGACATGAGATGAACGTTCAAGAAACGGAGCAGGCGGTCGGGATTCTCAACCGCATTATGGAGCATGAGTTGGCAGGAGTCGTACGCTATACACATTATTCGCTGATGGTCTATGGATATAACCGTATTCCGATCGTGTCGTGGCTGAAAAGTAATGCGGACGAGAGCCTTGCCCATGCGCATAA